>JBOIGK010000176.1:0-6487 GCA_050742695.1 Advenella sp.
CGATTGCGCTATTTAACACGTCACTGTTTCTTGGCGCATCATTTATGCAGTGGATCTCGGGCAAGGCCCATGATATTTTTAATGTGCAGGGCCAAGTTATTTTTACCTCGGCCTTTCTGATGTCCGCCATTGTCCTGTCCATAGGAATTATTGCATACATCATATTGCGGCGGCCGGCACGCCGGCTGTAAGCGGCGGGGCAGGCCGTAGGGCTTGCTGCTACTATAGCTTGCGGCTTGGTGGGCGTTCCAGGTCCAGAATCGGACCCAGCGGAACGATGCCATTCGGATTGATGGTCTGATGGCTCTGATAATAATGCCGCTTGATATGATCAAAGTCTATCGTGGCAGCGACCCCCGGCCATTGGTATAGCTCACGAGTGTAGCTCCACAGGTTTTCGTAGTCGACCAGGCGTCTGAGATTGCATTTGAAATGGCCGTGATATACCGCATCAAAGCGGATCAGGGTGGTGAACAGGCGCCAGTCGGCTTCGGTCACTGTCTGCCCCAGCAGATAACGGCGCTGGCCAAGTTCGGTCTCCAGCTCATCCAATGCTGCAAACAGGCTGCTAACCTCTTTTTCATAAACAGCCTGATCTGTCGCAAAGCCTGCCTTGTACACCCCGTTATTGATACTGTTATAAATTCGCGAATTGATCTGATCGATTTGTGGCAACAGCGCAGCAGGAGAGAAGTCAACTGGAGTTGCACCAATGTCGTCAAATGCGCTATTGAGCATGCGGATGATTTCCGCCGATTCGTTATTCACAATGGTGTTGCGTTCCAGATCCCACAGGACCGGTACCGTGACGCGACCACTATAGTCATGCTGTGCTTTCAGATAGACTTCATACAGATACCGGGCGTTGCCGACCGGATCGCCTACGACCCCAGCGTCAGGTTCAAACGTCCAGCCCTTGTCTCCCATGTATGGGTTAACAACGGACACACTGATCTTGTCTTCCAGACCTTTGAGAGCGCGCAGAATCATTGTGCGATTTGCCCAGGGGCAGGCCAGGGACACATACAGATGATAGCGACCGGCTTCGGCCCGGAACCCGCCCTCGCCACTCGCACCGGGGCTGCCGTCTGCGGTGATCCAGTGACGAAACTGCGCGTCGCTGCGGACAAAGCGGCCGCCGCTGGCGGTCGTGTCATACCACTGATTCTGCCATTTTCCGTCGAGTAATAGTCCCATCATATTCCTTGCTATTGTGGTGTCGGATCGGATTCGCTGATGGTTTTCCGGCCTCTGGCGGGCCAGGTCATCGCTGGCTGCAGCCGGTGACCAGATGCAGGCGCATGCAGCAGCGCGTCAAAGGAGGCATCATATTTGTGCCGGATACAAGCCATCGAACGAATTTGTACGGTCTATGATAGCCTTGGCGTTATGACATTGCAAAGAAGGTCGACGTGTTCAGGAGAAAAGGCCGAGCGCCCGCAGCTATCCGATCAGATGAAACATGAGTACGATAGACTGGCCCAATCGTGGCCGAAAATGGCCTATATTAACGGTGCGAAGCTGATCCGATACAGTGATCTCTTCGGCTATTATTTGTGCAACAGGAGATATTTTCCATGAACGAGTCAAACAAAAAAACCGCTTCCGGATCTACCACAGGCGCTGGCGCGCCCGCGCACAGCGATCGCAATTCGCTTACTGTCGGACCTAATGGACCAATTTTGCTTCACGATGTCCATTTTCTTGAGCAAATGGCGCACTTTAACCGCGAAAAAGTGCCTGAACGTCAGCCACATGCAAAGGGCGCCGGAGCCTTTGGCGAGTTCGAAACGACGGAAGACGTCTCTGCATACACGAAAGCTGCAGTCTTTCAAAAAGGCTGTAAGACCGAGATGCTGGCGCGATTCTCTACCGTGGCCGGAGAAGCAGGCAGTCCTGATACCTGGCGCGACGTGCGCGGCTTCTCCCTGAAGTTCTACACAGACGAGGGTAACTACGATCTGGTGGGCAACAATACCCCCGTCTTTTTTGTGCGTGATCCGATGAAATTCCCACACTTTATTCGCAGCCAGAAACGGTTGCCCGATTCCGGGTTGCGCGACAATCATATGCAGTGGGACTTCTGGACCAGCAATCCTGAAACCGCGCACCAGGTTACCTATCTGATGGGTGAACGTGGCCTGCCGCGTACCTGGCGCCATATGAACGGTTATGGTTCACATACCTATATGTGGATCAACGCCGCAGGTGAAAAATTCTGGGTCAAATATCATTTCCATACAAACCAGGGAATGGCGTTTTTCAGTAATGCCGAGGCCGCTGCGATGGCGGGTAAAGATGCCGACTTTCACAGGCGTGATCTATTTGATGCCATTGCCCGTGGCGAGCATCCGAGCTGGGTGCTGTCGGTGCAAATCATGCCTTATGCCGATGCCGGCAAGTACCGCTTCAACCCCTTTGATCTGACCAAAACCTGGTCGCACAAGGATTATCCGCTGATCAAGGTTGGCACGATGACACTGAACCGCAATCCCGAGAACTTCTTTGCACAGATTGAACAGGCTGCGTTTTCACCTGGCAACGTGGTTCCGGGTATCGGCCTGTCTCCGGACAAAATGCTGCTGGGACGCGCCTTTGCGTATAACGACGCACAGCGCAATCGGATTGGCACCAATTTTCACCAGTTGCCGGTGAACCGACCCAAAGTTCCCGTCAATACCTATATGTTCGATGGTCAGATGGCTTATGAGCACAGCGGTAACGCGCCCGTTTACGCGCCCAACAGTGCCGGACGCGACTGGGCGGACAGTACCGGGAAAATGGATGACAGCTGGGAGACGGATGGCGATATGGTTCGGCAAGCTTATACGCTGCATGCCGAAGATGATGATTTCGGCCAGCCCGGCACGCTGGTGCGCGACGTCTTCAATGATGATCAGCGTAACAAGCTGATCGAGCAGGTGGCTGGCAGCTTGCTGGGCGGTGTGCGCAGCCCGGTCCTGGAGCGCGCCTTTGACTACTGGAAGCGTATTGACGCGGATGTGGGGCGTCGCATTGAAGAAAAAGTGCGTGCAGGCAATGCCCCCGAGCCGGCAGCCGGCGAAGGCGAAGCCTGACCGAGGATGCACCGGATCGCCCGCGAGCGCTCAAATACGCCTGCCTGGCTTAGGCAACGATTTGAGCGATGAGCTTATTTGAGGAGCTAAGCGATATGTTTAATCGGGTGATAGACGGCTCATAAGGCTAGCGGAGCGCTGAATGCCAACTGTGATGGCTGATATTTCAGCGCTCTTTTTGGGTCTGCAGGGCCGATTGTGCAAAGCGGCTTCAACTATGGCGACACGGGGGGTTGGATTGATGCCGTTATGGGGCAAGAACGGGGTAGGGTGCGCCATGGCTCATGTTGGGCTTGTGGTCGGCAGACAGCACAATACTTCTGCTGTCGCTGCGCTTAACCGGCAAGCGTTGTTCGCTGCTTGGTGAGCCATCGCTCATATTCCCGCTCGAAAACGCTGACAACACGCTGACTGTGTCCTGCTGATGCCGCGCTGTTATGGGGTGTAATCCATACGTTGGGTAGCGTCCAGAATGCGGATGATGGGGACAACGGTTCGTTCATGAAAGTATCCAAATAGGCGCCTGCGATCTGCCCCTGCGACAGTGCCTGCATAAGTGCAGATTCATCAATCAGCGCACCCCGTCCGATATTGGCGATACGTGCATGAGCTGGCATCAGTGCAAGACGACGTTGATCGATCAATCCATGTGTCTGTTCATTCAAGGGTAAAGCCAGTACAAGCCAGTTACACTGGCCCAATGCGTGATCCAGCCCAGTGTAATCAATGACGTTTACAAACGGCGGTATCGGCGTGGCATTTCTGCGCACAATGGTCACCTTGAATCCGACTGCCAATAGCATGCGGCCAAGCGTCAGGCCGATAGCGCCCGCACCGGCAATGACCACATGCTGTGTCTCGATATCCGCGGGTAAATCTTTCCCTGTCAGCGGCGCCCAGTCTTTTCTCGCCTGTGCTGGCAACCAATGGCCAAAACCCCGCGACAAAGCCAGTATCGCGGCAAGCGTTGTCTGGGCGATCGGCAGCGCAGTCGAACCACTGGAGGTCGTGATCCTGATTCCTTTTTTTATAGCGACCTGATATTGGGGCAAATCCAGGCCCGAAGAACATACATGTAGCCATGTCAGTTGTCTTGCTTTGTCCACGATGCGAAAAAAAGCATTCGATGACGGACCTGGTTCGTGCAGTGAGCTGCCTTCATACAAATCCCGAGAAAAAAAGGCGGCGTTGACCCGGTCTATTTTTCCCTGTACTTCGTTCATCGTAAAGCGTTGTACAGGTACGCCGATACGCTTTGCAATCTCATCGAACTGCTTTCCATATTCTTGATTGACCACTTCCGAAAGGAGCAGCCCGACCGGCAGCACAGGCAGCGCTACTTGATGCTTATCCACTGGCTTTTTTCTCCGGGATAGATCACACCATATTGTTCTATGGCGGCATCGTCAAACTGAAAACCCAGACCGTCGCCTTGGGGCAGCAAAATGTCGCCATTTTCTGCGGTCAGTTGCCTGTCAATGACCTTGCGAAAGTTGACGATGTGGTCATCAGGCATCCATTCGACGTAGGTTGTATTAGGGGTGCTGGCCACCAGATGAATGTGTACATCATGCCAGGCATGGGGTTCGACCATAATCCCATGACTGGCGGCAGTTGCTGCGATTCGTTTCCACTCAGTTATGCCACCGCACACGGTTGCATCTGTCTGAAGCAGCGTCGTGGCTTGCTGAGCAATAAGATCCTTGAAACGCCACCTGCCGGCTTCCACCTCGCCAGTGGCTACGGTTACGGGCGTAGCCTTGGAAAGACGAATGTGATTATCGATGTCATCGGGGGAAAAGGGCTCTTCGATCCAGTATGGGTTATAGGGTTCGAAGCAGCGCATATATTCCAGTGCTGTCGGCAGATCTTGCCAGGCATTGTTGGCATCAAGCATAAGCCGGATATCGTCGCCAATTGCTTCGCGCACCGCCGCGAGTCGCTTGCGTTCATTCGCGACGCTTTCGAGGCCGACTTTGATCTTTACCGCCTTAAATCCATCCGCTACGTGATTTGCCATTTCCTGAGCCAGATGCTCGGTTGTTTTCCCTGGCAGATAATAGCCTCCGCTCGCATAGCCAGGCACACGCTCCAGTGTTTTCGCGCCCAAATACCGGTACAGGGGAAGTTTGGCAGACCTGGCATTCAAGTCCCACAGAGCAGTGTCAAGTGCAGATAAGGCGCGCATGACGGCGCCGGTGCGACCAACCAGTAATGCTTCCTGGTACATTTCGGTCCATAGTCCTTCTACGCGGTGAGAGTCCTGACCGACGAGCCTGGCGGCCAGCAGATCGGTAACGGCCACAGATAGAAGGCGCCCGGCACTGTTGACGGCATAACAATAACCCAGTCCTTCAACGCCGTCCGTCGACCGGATGCGAACCAGGCAATATTCACGTGCGGTGACCTTGCGTGTGGAAAAGGTAACCGGCTGCGCCAGGGGAACGCGCGCGATACATACGGAAACAGACTCAATGATTGGCATGAGATAAAACACTCCTGATAATTGAAAATAGGGATTAGGCAAAGGTCGCCAAAGTTATTGGAATTGGATATTTGCTTTCTGAATGACGTCCTGCCATTTTGTCTGTTCCTGTTCGAGCAAGGTCTGGAACTGCTGTGTGGTGCTGCCGATAGGATTGAGACCCAGATCCTGAAGACGCTTGCCGATCTTGTCGCCTTTCACAATGCCGTTGATCTCTTTATTCAATGTCTGAATAATGTCGTCGGGCGTATCTTTGGGGGCGATAATTCCAAACCAGACATTGGCTTCGTAGCCGGCAAGCCCTGCTTCATCAAAAGTTGGGACATCTGGCAGTTGTGGCAGACGTTTTTTGGAGGTGACGGCAATTGCCTTCAATTGCTTTTTCTGAATGAATGGCAGGCTCTGAGTAGGCGTGGCAAAAATGACTGGGATAACGCCGCCCAGCAGATCAGTCTGTGCAGGCGCGCCACCTTTATACGGGACATGATTCATTTTTATACCGGCCATCTGGTCCATCAGTTCCATGGCGATGTGTTGCGTTGAGCCCAGGCCAGGCGTGCCAAAGTCTATTTTTTGCTCACTGGACTTTGCCAGATCGATAAACTGTTTGAGTGTGTCGGGCTTGAATTTGGGGTTGGCGACCAAGACGAACGGGGTGTCGGCGATAACTGTTACGGGCTTGAAGTCTGTCAGCTTGTAATTCAGGTTCTTATACAACATGGTGTTGGTCACATGTGACGAAATTACAAGCATCAGGTTGTAGCCGTCCGGTTTGGCTCGCTTCAATTCATTTGTAGCGATAGTGCTATTGGCGCCCGGTTTGTTTTCCACAACGAATGTTTTACCCATTTTTGCCGACAGCTCGGCTGAGATCAGCCGGGCGATGGTGTCATTGGATCCGCCGGGAGCCATACCCACTGTGATT
>JBOIGK010000177.1:0-3364 GCA_050742695.1 Advenella sp.
TCCATACGCGATGGGGAAAGTTGCATCTGCACCTCTTAAAATATAGGTGATCTATTCATATCCGTAAAGTAAACAAATCTATTTATTCCTCATGACTCCTTTCATCAAGGTTAAAATCATGCCGGAAATTCTACTTTTAAATGGGGGGGATTCAAGCGGTCAGTGCAACGCTTCGTCCAGCACTTGGGCGGGTGTTCTAAAATCCAGAGTTTTCCTTGGGCGAGAGTTTAGTTTTCCGGCAACGTCACTCAGTTGACTCTGCGTGTATGCCGCCATACTTGCTCCCTTTGGAAAGTATTGTCTTAGCAGGCCATTGGTATTCTCATTGGTTCCTCTTTGCCAGGGACTGCTCGGATCACAGAAATACACGGCCATGTTTGTCGCCATGGTAAACCGCTTGTGTGCGGCAAGTTCCTGGCCTCTGTCCCATGTCAGGCTCTTACGTAGTCGCTCAGGAAGCATGCGCATCTGGGTTATCAAAGACTGAACTACACTTTCAGCGCGCTTGTCCTGCACCTTGCAAAGCACTGTGAATCTGGAGTGCCTTTCGACCATCGTAGCGATGGCACTATTATTCGAGCCTACCAGCAGATCTCCTTCCCAATGTCCAGGCAAGGCCCTGTCTTCCACCTGTGCAGAGCGTTCTCGAATAGAAATCGCATCGACAATGTTTCCTCTGCCTGCGACCCGGTGGGACTTGGCGTGACGAAACATTCTCTTGGTGCGCAAGTGCTTTTTCAGCTCCTGACGCAGTACGCCACGAGCTTGAATGAATAGAGACTTGTAGATCGTTTCATGCGATACACACATCACTTTTCCGTCAGAAGAGTGTCGCTTGAGCCATCCGGCTATCTGTTCTGGCGACCAGTCGGCCCCTAGCAGTTTTGTTACCACACATCTTAGCTCCTCATCCTGGAAAAGCAATGGGAGCTTGGGACGTCGACTGCGCTTGAGAAAAGCTTTCTCGGCATGACATGCCCGGTATTTTTCAGATCCACCATTGCGGGCAACTTCTCTTGATATCGTCGAGGGCGATCGGCCAAGTTCCTGGCTAATCCTGCGCAGGCTTTTGCAACTAGCCAATCCACGAGAAATCGTTTCGCGTTCGTCTAACGACAGGCAACCAGATCGACGAGACCGCTGCCTCGGCTTTATGCCTCCATGGTACAGAAGGTATGAATACACGGTCGCAGAAGGCTTTGCAATATCTCTAGCGATTACGCTCATAGGAATCCCTTGCTTCCATCGCTGCCAAATACACACTTTGCGTTCATCGGTCATGGCACCATATACGCTAACCATTGCACACCTCTACAAATCAAAAATCAATGGGGTGTTGCACTGACCGCCTGAATCCGCCAGATGTAGATTTAGACAGAAATGCGCCCCGAGGTCTTGTAGACGATTTAAGGGGATTTCATTCAGAAACTCCACGGAATAATAAGCTTTTCCGGATCGCTCCAGACCGAATTGCCCTATTTCCGCCCTCTTTCGCTGAGGTGAGTGCATGGGGTGGCAGTGAGTCGGTGTTCGTGTCCGACCTCCAGGCAGGCAGATCAGGCCTGGCGCTGCATCAGCACGATCGAGCGCGCCATCACCCGCAGCGTGGCGCCGGCCTTGAGCGGCTGGGCATCGCCGACCCAGCCCCGGACGGTATCCAGCACGGTCAGCCAGCGCCGGCCCCAGCGTTCCTCAGGCAGAATGAAATCCAGCGCTTCGTGATGAGCGTTGAAGATCAGGTAAAAGCTATCGTCCGTCACCGGTTCGCCACGGGCATTGGGATTAGGAAAAGTTTCGCCATTGATGAAAATCGCCAGGCTTTTGGCAAGCCATCCGCCCCATGGCCCATCTTCGTTTTCCTGTTCGCTGCCCGTATGATTGAACCAGGCAATGTCCTTGCAGTCCGCGCCATGGATCGCCTGGCCCTGGAACCAGCGGCGGTGGCGGAAGGCCGGATGGGCGTGCCGAAATGCAATGAGGCGCTTGGTGAATTCAGCTAAATCCCCGTCGATGTTGGCCCAATCGATCCAGGAGATTTCGTTATCCTGGCAATAAGCATTGTTGTTACCCCGCTGGGTGCGGCTGAATTCGTCCCCCGCAAGCAGCATGGGCACGCCCTGTGACAACATGAGCGTGGCCAGAAAATTGCGCTGCTGCCGGGCACGAAGGGTGAGTACTTCGGGATCGTCGGTATCGCCCTCGGCGCCGCAATTCCAGGAACGGTTGTCGTTGCTGCCGTCGCGGTTGTCTTCGCCGTTGGCCAGATTATGCTTGTCGTTGTAAGACACCAGATCGTGCAGCGTAAAGCCATCGTGCGCGCAGACAAAGTCGATGCTGGCGAAAGGACTGCGCGAGTTGCCGGCGTAGAGGTCCGGGCTGCCGGTAAAGCGGTGGGCAAATTCGCTCAGGGTCTCTTCCTGACCGCGCCAGAAGTCTCGCAGGCAGTCGCGGTACCTGCCGTTCCACTCGGACCAGCCCGCCGGGAAATTGCCGACCTGGTAGCCCCCTTCGCCCAGGTCCCAGGGTTCGGCAATCAGCTTGACTTGGCTGATGACCGGGTCCTGCTGGATGATGTTGAAGAAGGCGGAAAGCATCTGCACTTCGTGCAATTCACGCGCCAGGGCGGCGGCCAGATCGAAGCGGAAACCGTCCACATGCATTTCAGTTACCCAGTAACGCAGCGAATCCATGATCAATTGCAGCACATGTGGCTGGCGCATATTGAGGCAATTGCCGGTACCGCTGTAGTCCATGTAGTGGCGGCGGTCGTCCCCCACCAGCTGGTAGTAGGCAGCATTGTCGATGCCCTTGAAGCACAATACGGGTCCCAGTTGATTGCCTTCGGCGGTATGGTTATAGACCACGTCGAGGATGACTTCGATGCCTGCCTGGTGCAGGGCCTTGACCATCTGCTTGAACTCGGCGCTGGCGGCGCCCGGACGTCTGTCGGCCGCATAGCCGCCCTGCGGCGCAAAGTACGAAATGGAGTTGTAGCCCCAGTAGTTGCGCAGCCCCTTCTCGACAAGGTGGTTGTCCTGCACGAAATAGTGCACCGGCATCAGCTCGACAGCGGTGACGCCAAGTTGCTTCAGATACTCGATCGCGGCAGAATGGGCGAGGCCCGCGTAGGTGCCTCGCAGTTCGGCCGGGATATCCGGGTGCTGTGCCGTAAAGCCTTTGACGTGCAGTTCGTAAATGACAGTTTCGTGCCAGGGACGCTGCGGCAGACGGTCCCCGGCCCAGTCAAAGAACGGTTGCGAGACGATGCATTTGGGCATGAAGGGCGCGCTGTCCCCGTCATTGCGTACCTCCGGGCCGGCATTGAACTGGTAGGGAAATACGGCTTCATTCCAGAGAATATCAC
>JBOIGK010000178.1:0-4714 GCA_050742695.1 Advenella sp.
CCTCTGTTTTGAGCTTGATATAGTCCTGGGAATAACGGTCAATCGCTTTCCACGACATATCGGCCGAGGCCGCTTCGACCGCATTCTGAATAATGGCCTTCATTTTGTCGGGCAAGCTGTTGTATTTGTCCTTGTTGAAGGTAATTTCAAAAGTCTCGGAAGATTGGTGAAAGCTTTGCAGCATGCAGATCTTCGACACATCCGGAAAGCCCAGCAACCGGTCTGACGATGCGTTATTGAACTCGGCGCCATCGAGCAGGCCGCGATCCAGCGCTGGTACGATTTCACCACCGGGTAACGCGTTCACTGCCGCCCCCATGGCTGTGAACAAATCAATAGCCAGGCCATTGGTGCGAAATTTCACGCCCTTCAGATCGTCTGCCTTCGCGATGGGTTTCTTGAACCAGCCCAGCGCTTGCGTCGGCATGGGGCCACTCAGAAAGGATACGACATTGCCGCCGATGGATTCATACAGTTTGGCCAGCAGCTCCTTACCGCCGCCGTATTTGTGCCAGGACAGCAGCATATTGGCGTCCATGCCAAATGCCGGCCCCGACGAAAACAGGGCCAGCGCGTTCTGCTTGCCGTAGCTGTAGCCCAATACACCATGTCCGCCATCCAGCGTACCTTTGGACACTGCATCCAGCAAGGCAAAAGCCGGCACCACGGCCCCCGCAGGGAGCACTTCAATCTTGAGCTCACCACCGGTCATGTCATTGACTTTTTTCGCAAAGTCATTGGCATATTCGTGGAAAATATCGACCGTTGGCCAGGTACTCTGAAAACGAAAATTGATCGGTGTCTGTGCACTGACAATGGCTGGAAATCCCATCCCCGCCGCGGCGACCGAACCGGCTGCTGCTCCTCCCAGAAACTTGCGACGTGATGATTTTGGTATTGCTGTCTGACGTTTTTTCGCAATGCGCGTTGTCATAATTGTCTCCTTTGTACCTGTAATCTAATCATTGTTTATCATTTTTCATACATGTTACAAACTGCGACTGCAATGAAGTTTATACGCACAGAATCCGGTGTTGTCAAGAACATTCAGATATCTGTAAGTACAGTTGTCATTTGCTGAATTTCTATGTAGACCATTGGCGCCGGCGTACCAAGCGCATCACCGGTTCCTGGCGGGCGTTACAGCGCAATTCCGGCGGAGCAGCAAGGTGATTGCAACTGCAATATACCCTGGAAAACCCCCATGCCTGCCCGGCCATATCCGCACAGCGGGTCGGCCGATAACAGCTCCTTTCAAACCGTAACTGAACCGTCATCGGCTCCGCCCAAAAAAGTAGTTGTCGGCGGGTATGAATTGTTGCCGGCGGGCATGAATTTTTAAGTCGCTTTCAAAAAAAAGTGCTAATATTGGATCCAATTTAGGATTCAATATAATACTTTCACGGGTGTTGCCCGTATTTGCGTGTTGTCCCGTATTTATCAACCAGCCCGTTTATCGTTTATGAGTGCTCACTGTTGCGGGGCCAGTGATCCCCGAATCAAGTCGAACGGCAACATCTCTCGCGTATAAATTGAAGAGCCCCCAATGACCAACCTTGTAATCAATCCCGTTACCCTGTCGGCACAAACCGTTACAGACCAGTTGCGCGCACTTATCCTTGATGGCTCACTGGGCATTGGGGTGCAGTTAAAGCAAGAGGCGCTGGCGCGCCAGTTCGGTGTCAGCCGCATTCCCATACGCGAAGCACTCAAGCGGCTGGAAGCCGAGGGACTGGTCGCGCACACTGCGCATCAGGGTTCAGTGGTGGCCTCGCGATCCATAGATGATCTGCTAGAGACGCTGGATATCAGAATCGGACTGGAATCGCGCGCGCTCGTACTAGCCATTCCACATATGACGCCTGCCATAGTTAGAAAGGCTGAGACTATCCTTGCGCGCTACGATGCCAGCGATATGCCTGGCGAATGGTCCGAGCTGAATCTGGCATTTCACTTGTGTTTGTATAAACCTTGCGGCAGGCAGCGGCTTTTGTCGATGATTGAAAGCCTGGTCAGAAGTGTCGACATCCATTTGCGGGCGCATCAATCGGCAGCGATTGGCAGAAAATCGCCACAAAAAGATCACCGTGCCCTGCTTGAGGCCTGCAGGGCCGGCAACGCCGAACGGGCGCGAAAGCTGCTCGAACGCCACATTGCCCAAACCCAGGTAGCCCTGCACAATGCCAGGCCACAAACGCTCTGAGTAAGCCTGACAATACTGCCAAACAATCGTCGTAACGTACTTTTGCCACCTATTTACTTTTCACTGACCCTTTCCCATGCCTGCACACCAACACCTGTTTGACGTTGCCATTATCGGTGGCGGAATTGTCGGCTCGGCCACGGCCTACTATCTTGTACAACAGAACCCGCAACTGTCGGTTTGCGTCATTGAACCGGACCCCAGCTACGAGCTGGCCTCGGCCTTGCGCTCCTCGGGCGGCTGTCGCGTACAGTTCACCGGCACGGAAAACATTGCCATGTCGCTATACAGCATCGACTTCATCAGGAACTTTGAACGCACCATGGCCACCGCACAACATCCGGCACCGGTAGACTGGGTCGAAGGTGGCTACCTTTTTGTCGTTCCACCCGAAGACACCAAAAATCTTGAGAGAAACGCACGTTTCCAGCAATCCCAGGGTTGCACGCTGGACCTGCTGTCGCCAGCAGAGTTAAAAGACCGATTCCCGGCCATGTATGTGGGCGATCTGGGTGCAGGCGTGCATACGCCCCATGATGGCTGGTGCGACCCGTATGGATTACTTTGGGGCTTCCGTCGCAAAGCCATAGAGCTTGGCGCGCAATACCTTGCCGACCGGGTGGTGGCCGCCGATCACGACGCAATCAAAGCAAAGTCTGTCACCTTGAGCACTGGGCAGGTGATTCACGCCGCAGCATTTGTCAATGCCACGGGCGCCTGGTCGGGCGACGTCGCCCGTTTATTCAATATGTCATTACCGATAGCGCCGGTGCGGCGCTTCGAACATTACTTCACGCCGGGCAGTCAGGTGGGCCACTTGCCCTACGTCAAAGATACGGCCAGGCTAGCCTTCCGATCTGAAGGACAGGGCTATTCCGGAGGGCTGGTCGATGGGGATGCGCCACGCGGCTACAATTTTGAAGTTGATCACCATAACTTCGAAAACGTGGTCTGGCCGGCGGTCGCGCATCGCTTTCCGGCCTTTGAAGCCGCTCGCTGCCACCGCAGCTGGGCCGGGCTGTACGAAGTAAACGAATTGGACGGCAACCCGGTGATCGGCGCATGGAATACGCGCCTGCCCAACCTTTATACCGTAGCTGGTTTTTCAGGGCATGGCATGATGCACGCACCTGCTGCCGGGCGCGGCATTGCAGAGCTGATCGTTCACGGCCGGTTCCAGACCATTGACCTGTCTCGCCTTGGCTATGAACGGGTCGAGCAAGGTACCCCCTATCCTGAACAGGGCATCCTGTAACCGCGGCAACACGGACCTGCCCATGCCAAAATCTGTCCTGCCGGGTCTGGCGCGGTCACCGGGCACCTGAACCCATGCTCGGATCCAGAGCCCTCTATACGTGCCGCATGAGACCGCCATCTACCCGGATGTTCTGTCCTGTAATATAACCAGCCCCTTCGGTGGCCAGGAACGCTACGGTCGAGGCAATTTCATCGGCCTTTCCATAGCGCTTCATGGGCACGCTTTCGCGCCGCTCGTCCACCTGGGGCAGACTGTCGATCCAACCCGGGAGCACATTGTTCATGCGAATATTGTCGGCCGAATACGCTTCTACAAAGAGTTTGGTATAGGAGGCCAGCGCCGCACGAAACACCGCGGAGGTCGGAAACATGGGTGCGGGCTCAAACGCCCAGGCCGATGAAATATTGATAATTGAACCACTCTTCTGTTTTTGCATGACGGGACACACCAGGCGGGTGGCGCGAACGACATTCATCAGGTACGTGTCCATGCCTTTATGCCAGTCGTCATCACTAATATCCAGGATCGGGCCTCGCGGCCCGTGCCCGGCGCTGTTTATCAGGACATCGATGCGGCCCCAGGTGGCCACAGCCAGATCCACCAGCTTGCCCAGATCATCATTGGACTGGTTCGAACCGGTAATGCCCACCCCTCCCAGGGTTTTTGCCAGCGCCTCGCCCTTGCCCGACGAAGACAGGATGGCCACTTTAAAACCGTCTTGCGCCAGCCGGGTCGCCGCGTGCGCCCCCATGCCACTGCCACCTGCCGTGATTACTGCGACTTTTTCAACTGTCATTGATTGCTCCTGGTTGTTTTCAATGAGTTTACTCCAGCCTGCTGTGGCAAGGAATCACATCACGCCCCGGCGTGAATTATCCGCCCAAGCCAGCGGGCACTAGCGCCCGCTCACGACAATTTCATCGCCGATCGCATAAAACTGACCCCCGGCGATATAGTGCAGCGTACGCAAGGCAGGGTCTGCGCTGGCAAACTCCCAATGCCCATTCCGGAAAACGCGGCTGTCGGCCCAGGCGCCAATAATTTCAGCAATAAAAAGGTCATAGCGCGTCTGATTGTGCGGCTCCGGGATCAGCCTACAGGCCAGCCATGCAGCACATCCGGCAACAAAGGGCAGATCAAATCCGTCCATGCGAAATATCTTCGTACCGGCCGCTTGCAGCTTGCCGGGCTCATCTGTCAGGCCATGGTTTCCAACATAGTGGGTCATCTGCGCCTGTGCAACCGTCGGTATC
>JBOIGK010000179.1:0-3196 GCA_050742695.1 Advenella sp.
TTGCACAGGTTTCGTTTGTGATTTGCGATCAGATACCGTAGCAGAATTGCGCCGGCGTTTGAACCTGACCCGGTTTTTCCGTTCCTTATGTACGGTAAGCCCTTCGCCGGCCTTGGGATCCAGTTTATAACACCAGTATGCGGCGACTATAGACAGTAACCCGATTACCCAGAACCCGGTATGAATATCGCCAATTGAAACTTGGCTGGCGCCTCTCAATTGCATGCTCAGATCGAGCGTAACGGTGGCAATACCCATGCCCAGGCTGATGCCGATCTGTTGCGCGGTGGCAGAAAACGAGCTTGCCTGACTCATCTGTTCTGCCTCGATGTCTGCGAAGGCAAGGCTGTTTACTCCGGTGAACTGCAAGGAGCGGAAAAAGCCGCCTATCAAAAGCACGGTGCCCATAAGCAGTACCGGCGTACTCTCGATGAAAAATGCATTTGCGATTGTCATTAACCCGGTAAGTGTGCCGTTTACCAGAAGCACTTTGCGAAAACCCCACCGTCCGAATACCGCTGTCGCGATGAATTTCATCATCAGCGACCCTATGGCCATCGAAAAGGTGATCATGCCGCTGGCCAGTGCTGAGTAGCCAAAACCTACCTGAAACAGAAGGGTGAGCAGAAAGGGCATTGCGCCAACCGACAGGCGCGTCATATTGCCGCCAATCACCGCAGCCGAAAAGGAGGGGATTTTGAGAAGCGACAGATCGATAATGGGTTCCGGATGGCGCCTGGCATGGCGTATGTACAGCAGTGTGCACACCAGCCCTGTAGTAAGCAGCAACAGCGGATACGCATATCCATGGGTATGGTTACCAACGGCTTCAATGCCGATAACCAACGTGGCCATACCCACGCCGCTGAGCAGGAAACCGAGCCAGTCCAGCCGGGGTTTTTTCTCGCTGCGATACTCAAGCACGTACCTGAGTACAAGTGCAATGCCGATGATGCCGATTGGAATATTGATGAGAAATATCCAGTGCCAGGAGGCATAGGTCACCAGGAAGCCGCCCAGGGGTGGACCCAGAATCGGGCCGAGCAGCGCGGGGATGGAGAGAAATGATGTCGCCCTCAAGATCTGGTTACGCGGTATCGTCCGCAGCATGATAATACGGCCTACCGGTACCATCATTGCACCTGCAATACCCTGAATAAACCGGGATATCGTCAGGGAAGTCAGATCCCAAGACAATGCACAGGTTAGCGAAGTTAGCGCAAACAGGCTGATGGCAAAGAGAAACAGGCGTTTTGCCCCGAACCGGTCGGCAGCCCAGCCGCAGATCGGAACAAACATCGCTACCGCCAGCAAATAAGAGGTAATGGCAACGTTCATGCGAACCGGGGTCGACTGCAGCGACACCGCCATCATGGGAAGGGCTGTAGCCACCACGGTTGCGTCGAGCATTTGCATGAACAACGCGCAGCCGACGATGAATGGTATTAATTTGACAGCGATATCTTGCTGGACGGGAGCGCGGCTTTTCATGTGAGTTGATATTTTTTCGAAATTAACCGATATAGCGGCCCGGTAACGAGTAACACAAATACCATTCGTGATACATGGAAGGCTGTGACAACCGGTGGACTCAGTTGCAGCACTTTTGCCGTAATGGTCATTTCTGCGATGCCCCCCGGGCTATTTGCCAGATACAGTGTTGCCAGCGGAATATCGGAAATCAATGTCAGCAAGGCGCAAAAAACCAACGCCAGGCAAAGGGATCCGACGCACACCAGCGCTACCACGCCCAGGTATTTTGGTGCGCGCCTGAAAAAATCCGGCCCGAATTTATCACCAAGCGACCAGCCGATGAACATCTGCCCGGCGTGCTGAACTTCCGGGGGAATGACAGACAGCTCAATATGGTTACTTGTTAGCACAGTCATGATAAACAGTGGACCAAGCACCCAGGGATTAGGAATACGCAGTTTGCCGAATGCAAAACCAAATGCGCACGTAATGGCGATCATTTGAAAAAAGCCGCTGTAGGAAAACGCGATCGCAGCCGTTGTGTTCACGGTCAGGCCGTGCAATCCAAGAAACTTATACACAAATGGAACGGTCACCACGACAAGCAATACACGCAGACTATGGGCGGAGGCCACTCTGTCTATGCGCGCATTATTGCGCTCGGCAAGATTGGCCATCTCACTGGCGCCGCCGATAGCCGAGGCGAACCAGGCGGTTTTGAAATCGACCTCGCCCCAGCGGCGCAGGGCTAAAGCGCCCGCGCTGCCCAGAAACAGGGCAAACAGCATGCCCAGCACAATAGCAACTGTGTTATCCAGAACAATGTGCAGGACTTCTTCGGTGAAATACAGACCCAGGGAGGTGCCGATCACCCACTGGCCCATACTACGGAAAGCCACATGCGATTGTGTGCGTGCGCCGCGTAGCTTGCTTATCGCAGTGACAAGCAGTGGCCCGATCATCCACGGCAGAGGCAGATGCAGCCAGTTCGCCAGCAAAGCACCAGCAAGTGCAAACAGAAACCCGGCTAAATAGCGCTGCATCATATTCCGAAGATAATTGACATACTTTAAGCGTTCATTGTACGTTTTCAAATGAAAAAATGCGAAGGAAAACTGTTTATATTTGAAAAGTCTTATATAAGACTGCGCCATAACGTCGTTTACACGCCATGAATGCAGCTGCCGGAACCGGCTCTGTCGGGTTCAATGAATATGCCCAGTAAATACACCGGAAGCAGGCGTTCAATGAATATGTCAAATGAATACATCACCAGGCAGGTTGATCCGCTGCGCCGCAGCGACCCCGAAACCTTCGTGCTATTTGCAAATATTGGGCGTCCCAGGACGATCAGATGCCAGTGGGTAACAACGTGGCTTGCGGTGCAGTCCCGATCAATATCCTGGCAGCGTCAATTCCGGTAGCGTTACCGATTTGTACGGAGGCCATTATGTTTGTTAATGAGACTTTTCTTTGTGCTGATGCTGTTCGCGTTGAGTTTATGGCATCCGCCTGCAGCAGCTCAATGGCCAGTTAGACAGCTATTGAGGCGTGGGCGGGGATGCTGCCATGACTTGCTGGTGTGGTGCACATTTCATGATCGCTTGAATAAGCTGGCGAACTGGTTCGGCCAGGCTTTGTTCCTGTCGATGAAGCAACCCGGTTTCGCGATAGAAGGTATGGACGCCTAAATCAATGGCGCGAACTTTCGCAGGCCAGTGCG
>JBOIGK010000180.1:0-6205 GCA_050742695.1 Advenella sp.
ATCTCACCCTTGCCATTGCCACCATGGCTGCAGAATCACGGCTGGTGCTTGCCGTTGCCGACATCATTCGTGGCATTGATATGCCCGGCAAGATGAGCTAAGACCAGCTCCGGCAATCACACATGAAATACCACGCAACGTGGTACATAAGCGTCATCAAGGCAGACTCATACCTGCTCCGGACAGATTGCGCTGGTCAAATAGAACCATTTTCAGGTAGTTGATAGCTTGGGTGCATAGAATGGTTACATTACGCCATTACCCATGGGCATGAATTGATGCCTTGAATGTACCTTTACCCAACTCACCTGGCGTTCCTTGACGCGACGTTCCGCATTGCCATTGACTGCCAGATTCCGTGCCAAAGCTCAAATGCAACGAGGTGTCCTGAGCAACGCCTCATGAACGAGACGCAATGACAGATGTCATCACAGTGCGCTCATGCCTTCCTTGCCAGCGCAGATTGCCGGGCCATTTGCGCTGCCGTGCTGTTTCCTATTCCCGGCAGTTGTGGTCGCCGGTTCCAGACGCATCATCCACATGACCGTCGACGTCTTCCAATGCATCATATGGAGTATAAAGACATGACAGATCACGAGAATCCAGACGAGAACAAACCTTCCGGCAGGCGAATGTTCCTGACGCGGTCCCTTGCTGCAGGTGGCGCCATGTCGGCAATGCCACTGGCCGCGCTGGGTACGGCACAGGGCGCAGAGCAGAATCCGGATTTTTCCACTCCCGTCGAAAACAAACCGTACACCCCCACCTACTTCCAGGAAGCTGAAGTCGCCTTTCTGCAAGCGGCCTGTGCACGTCTCATTCCCAATGACGACAATGGCCCAGGCGCCGTGGAGGCTGGCGTGATCGAATATCTGGACCGGCAAATGGAATCGGGGTTTGGGCATGCAGCCAACTGGTATATGCAAGGCCCCTTCGCTGACGCGGCTCCCGAGTTCGGGTATCAGTCAAAACTCAAGCCGCGCGAAGTATACCGGGCCGGCATCGCCGCCACCGACGCATATTGCAAGCAGCATTTTGCCGGCAAAGTCTTTGCCGACTTGAGCGACGAACAAAAGGACGATGTTCTCAGGCAGCTCGAGGGCGGCAAGATCCAGTACGACGACGTCAAGGCCAGCGACTTTTTCTCGTTCCTGCTGACCAATACCCGCGAAGGCTTTCTTTCCGATCCCATTCATGGCGGCAACAAAGGCATGGCGGGCTGGAAACTGATCGGTTTTCCGGGCGCACGCGCCGATTTCCTGGACTGGGTAGGACGCAATGAAAAATACCCACTGGGCCCGGTCAGTATTTCTGGTGAAAGGGGCTGAGCATGGCAGATATCAAGAAACCCAAAGTGGACGTCGTGGTGGTCGGCATGGGCTGGACCGGCGCACTCACAGCAATGGAGCTGACAACCGCCGGCCTGAATGTAGTGGCACTGGAACGCGGAGGGGACCGCGATACCAAGCCCGATTTCAGCTATCCGCGCATTGCGGACGAGCTGGAGTATGCCTTGCGCTATCGACTATTCCAGGATTTTTCCAAGGAAACCTGTACGCTGCGACACAGTTCCAGTGAAACGGCTTTGCCCTATCGGGCCTATGGCGCTTTTTTGCCTGGCGATGGCGTGGGCGGCGCAGGCTCGCACTGGAACGGCATGCTTTACCGTTCGTTACCGGAGGAATTGAACCTGCGCAGTTATGTCACCGAGAAATTCGGCGCCTCGCTGATTCCAGAAGACATGACCATTCAGGATTATGGCGTGACCTATGATGAGCTCGAACCCTTTTACGACAAGTTCGAAGCCATTTGCGGCACTTCCGGTTCAGCGGGTGTGATCAATGGCAAGGTGACCGGCAAGGGCAACCCGTTCGAAGGTTCGCGCTCGCGCGACTACCCCCTGCCGCCGTTGAAAGATAACGTGGCCCAGCAACTGTTTGCGAAAGCGGCTACAGAGGTTGGCTATCATCCCTACGCTGCGCCGGCTGCCCATACCTCCGAAGTGTTTACCAATCCGTATGGCATGCAGATGGGCCCCTGTACATACTGTGGCTACTGTGAACGGTTCGGCTGCTACAACTATTCGAAAGCCTCGCCCAACGTCTGTGTTATGCCGGCACTGCGACTGCGCAATAATTTCGAGCTGCGCACCCACAGCCATGTCACCAAGGTGAATCTGGATAATACGAAAAAGAAAGCAACCGGCGTCACTTACATCGACGCCCAGGGCCGGACTGTCGAACAGCCGGCAGACCTGGTGGTCCTATGTGCCTACCAGTTACACAACGTGCGGCTGCTGATGCTCTCTGGGATTGGCGAGCAGTACGATCCGGCAACCGGCAAGGGTACGGTCGGCAAAAACTACGCCTATCAGGTGGGAGCCGGCTATACATTGTTCTACGACAACAATACCCAGATCAATCCGTTCATGGGCACCGGTGCTGCCGGCCAGGCGTTTGATGATCTGAATACCAGCCAGCTGGATATGGGCAAGATCGGTGCTATCGGTGGCTCCGTGGTGCGCTTGAACCTGACCGGAGGCCGCCCTATCGGTCAGATGAATCTGCCGCCCGGCACACCCAAATGGGGCTCGGGCTGGAAAAAGGCGATCAAGGACAATTATCTGACCTCGGTATCCTTCGGAATCAGCACCTCCAGCATGGCCTATCGCGACTGTTATCTGGATCTGGATCCGACCTACAAGGATGATCACGGCCTGCCCTTGCTGCGCATGACGTTCAATCTGAAGGACAATGATCTGAAAGTGGCACAGGACGCGGTCAAGCAAACCAAAAAAGTGGCCGAAGCCATGAATGCCAGGCATTACGTGGGTGCAGCCAAGCCATTGGGTTCGAAATTCGATCTGCGTCCTTATCAATCCACCCACAATACGGGCGGCGCCATCATGGGCGAAAGCCCGGAATCCTCGGTGGTCAACAAGTACCTGCAATCGTGGGATGTACCCAATGTGTTCGTGATGGGTGCTTGTGCGTTCCCGCAGAACCGGGCCTATAACCCGACCGGCCCACTGGCGGCGCTGACGCTGTGGTCGCTGCATCATATAACGACGCAGTACCTGAAAAACCCCGGCGCATTGATTCAGGCTTAAAGGAACCGTGATGAAAAAATTACTCGTTTTTATCGTCGCTGTCATCGTGCTGGGCCTGATTGTGCTTTTCGGAGCCGACTATGTGACGCCTTCCAAACCCGAACTGGCAGACAGCAGTACTGCCGATGCCACCAACAAGGATTTGATCGCAAAAGGCCAATACCTGGCACGCATGGGCGACTGTGTAGCCTGTCACAGTGTACCCAGCGGCAAGCCGTTTTCCGGAGGCCTTGCCATGAGCACACCCATGGGAACCATTTACTCCTCAAACATCACGCCCGATCCCGATACCGGCATTGGGTCGTATAGTCTGCAGCAGTTTGCCCGGGCAGTACGTGAAGGTCGGCGCAAGGATGGCACGCATCTTTATCCGGCAATGCCTTACGCCTCATACGCCAAGGTCAATGACGATGACATCCGCGCCCTTTATGCCTATTTCATGCACGAGGTCGAGCCGGTCAAATTGGCCAGCAAGCCCGCCGATATGTCCTTCCCCTTCGGGATACGCAAGTTGATGGCAATGTGGAATCTGGCTTTTTATGACGCCTCGGATTTCGACGGCAAGGCACTGGAAAATGCGCAGATTGCGCGGGGCGCCTATCTGACCGAAGGCCTGGCACACTGCGGCGCGTGCCATACCCCGCGCGGCTTCGGCCAGCAGGAAAAAGGCCTGTCGGGCAAGGATGCCGATTTTCTGACCGGCAGCAGTGTCGACGGCTGGACCGCCCCTGCGCTGCGTGCCAAGGACGGCCCGGGCGTGGGTGCCTGGAGCGCACAGGAAATTACCGACTTGCTGCTGTCGGGTCGCAGCGTGCATTCCGGTGTTACCGGCCCGATGACAGATGTCATCGCAAACAGCACCCAGTACGCAACCAAAGACGATGCGATGGCGATGGCTGTCTATCTGAAATCATTGCCATCGGGAGCAAAGGACAATGCCAATGGGAAGTTCGTAGCATCTGACCAGACCGCCAATGAACTTCACAACGGCATTACCAAAACGCTGGGTGCGCGGCTTTACGTGGACAACTGTGCAGGCTGTCACCGCAGCAGCGGTTCGGGAGAAAAGCGTGCCTTTCCTGCCCTGGCCGGCAATTCACTGGTGCTTGCAGATGATCCGTCCTCATTGATCCATGTGATTCTGGCCGGTGCAACCTTGCCTTCGACACAGGCCGCGCCTTCCGACCTGGGGATGCCGGATTTTGCACACCGCCTGAATGACAGCGAAACGGCAGAACTTGCCACCTTCGTGCGTTCGGCCTGGGGCAACAAGGCTGCCGCGGTCAATGCATCGCAGGTCGCTGCCGTGCGCAAGACACTGCCGGCATCCGTGACAAGGCAGGTGGTGGAACAGGACCACAAGTGAAATAGAAATCGGCTGTCTCCGTTAAAACCGGAGGCAGCCGATATCACAAAAGCAATATAGCGAAAGCGCTTCGCGGGAGCCTTAGCCGCGCATCGTCACAAACTCTTCTGCCGCCGTAGGATGGATACCGATCGTGGCGTCAAAGTCTGCCTTGGTCGCGCCCATGCGCACGGCAACAGCAAACCCCTGCACGATTTCTCCTGCGTCGTCGCCCGCCATGTGCAAGCCCACCACCCGGTCGGATTTTTTATCGACAATCAGTTTCATCATCATTCTGGCGGTGCTGCCGCTAAGCGTGTGCTTGAGGGGGCGAAATTCGGAACGATAGATAGTGACCTCACCATACATCTGGCGCGCTTCGTGCTCACTGTAGCCTACCGTGCCCACGTTTGGATGCGTAAAAATGGCAGTTGGAATAAATTCATAACTCATGCGGCGTGCGCCTTTGCCGAACAAATGATCTACCAGCACCATGGCTTCGCCCAGTGCAACCGGCGTGAGCTGAATCCGGTCGGTCACATCGCCCAGGGCATAAATAGAGGGTGCGGATGTCCGGTAGTTGTCGTCAATTTGAATGGCGCCATTGTGATTGACCTGCACGCCGGCAGACTCAAGATTGAGCTTTTGCACATTGGGCGCGCGTCCTGTCGCATACAGCACCTGATCGGCCTGCAGCGTCGTTCCGTCATTCAATTTAACTGAAAGTACATCACCCGTTTTGTCAATGCCGTCCACTTTGGTTTCAAAGTGAAAATGCACGCCGGCTTTTTCCATTTCCTTGGCAGTGAACGCGCAGATTTCTTCATCAAAGCCACGCAGGATGCGATCGCGCCGAATCACGATATGCACTTGGGCACCCAGGCCATTGAAGATCGATGCAAACTCACATGCGATATAACCGGCGCCTACCACAACCAGTCGTTTCGGAAACTGCGGGACATCGAAAATTTCATTTGAGGTAATCACATGTTCGCGCCCGGGGAAATCGGGCACAACGGGCCAGCCGCCGGTCGCGATCAAAATGTGCTTCGCAGTATATGTCTTGCCGTCATCCATGCGAACGGTATTGGGTCCGGCCAGTTCGGCCCAGCCGGTCAGCAGCGTTGCGCCGGCGTTGGTGATCAGCGAGTGATAAATGCCGTTGAGACGGGAAATTTCCTTTGCCCGGTTGGTTTTCAGGACCGACCAGTCCAGCGTTGCCTGGCCGACATTCCAGCCAAAGCCGCGCGCCTCTTCAAAAGCTTCATGGTAATGCGCAGCATAACTGTAGAGTTTCTTGGGAATGCAACCGACATTGACACATGTTCCGCCCAGATCGGATCCTTCTGCCACCGCCACCCGGGCGCCGGCCTGTGCTGCCATGCGCGTGGCGCGTACCCCGCCGCTGCCGCCGCCGATTACAAAAAAATCATAGTCGAAACTTTCCATGCTGACTCCAAGTTCAAAATGCGCAATATTGTCGGACCGCCATGCCAACTGCTAAGAAAACTGAATAATACTCCTGCATGCGGCGGCACTGCGGCTGCCTTGCGAGGATGCCACAGGCAGCCGCATCGATCTGGCCCCGCCTGATTGTAACCTCACCGCCACGGCAACTGACGCAAAACCCTGCCCGCGAGTGCGTTGCCGGCCAGCCCTGGTCGTATAATCATGACTTACGGAGAGTTATAGTCATGTCATTGCTTCATACAACCGCGTTTTCATCTTCCCTGACTGCAGCGCCACCGGTC
>JBOIGK010000181.1:0-2933 GCA_050742695.1 Advenella sp.
CTGCTACCCCGCTACCCGGTCGCGGCGTTGTCTGCTGCGGACCACGACCATCGCGCTGCTCCCCTGGCACTGCAGCATCCAGCAAACGCAAATCAATATCGGTCGAGCGGCCGGTGGCGTCATCAAATAGCAGTACGGCGCTGGTTGACGTCGTTTTCAGGGCATCCCGGTATGCCGCCGCAACCCGGGCAAGCGGACCGGAAGCAAGCTTACGGTATCCATGAAATACGGTGTAGGTTTGTTCAGGGGTTACAGCCATTGTTGGAACTCCTTTGTCGGCTTGATAAGTACAATCCAAATATTACCCGGGTATAAATAAAATTGGAATATTACCCGGGTAATAAATTGAAAAATGTCTTTTATCTGCCACAGCCGAATCGACATGACGACATGACACGTCGTGCGACAAGGAAAATGAGACCAGTCGTGTGACACACGATCACCCTTCTGCATTCATCCTTCAATCTTCGCTTTTCCGTTCACTTTCGTCTTTCGCCCCGTCCATCGTCCGTCAGCCAAAGCACGCAGCCACGGGGGCGAGTCGTGGCCGGCTGTGAGTCTTGTTCCTGATGGCTGCGATATTGACAGCGACGCTGTGCGCTTGCGGTCAGGCCAGGATCCTGCGAATCGCCTCGCCGGCCGCTGCCATACCCATTGCTGCGGTTACCGTTACCGCCGACCCATAGCCGGCGCAGGACAAGCCCTGAGGACCCCCACCCTCTTCTGGCGCCGTCCATGCCTGGGGCAAAATGGCCGGCTGGTCGAACCAGAGCGCAAAAACGCGCATGGCAGGCGCCTTGCGCAAGGCCTTGCCGTGGCGATCGGAGCCTTTGGCGAAGCCATGATGTTTACGCAACTGTTGCCGGATACGGCCCAGTAACGCGTCGTTGCGCGCCGTGGACAAATCCCCGGCGGTGAGCGTAAGCGCATCGAGCTTGCCGCCAGCGCCGCCACACATGACAAATGAAATCTGCTCACGCTGGCTGGCCAGCACCATGGCGATCTTGGCTGCGACCTGGTCGGTGGCGTCCACCAGAACACTGACCGGCCGCGCCTGCAGCAGCGTATCAACGTTATCGGGTCCCAGAAAATCGTCTACCAGATTCACGCGACAATCGAGGTTGATGCCGGCGATGCGATCAGCCATGGCCTGAATTTTGGCCTGGCCCAGCGTGGCCGAGAGTGCATGAATTTGCCGGTTCACATTGGATTCGGCGATATGGTCCAGGTCGATCAGCGTCAGTTCGCCCACGCCCGAACGGGCCAGGGCCTCGGCAGTCCAGGAGCCTACGCCACCAATCCCGGCCACCATGACATGGGCCTGCTCCAGGCGCGCTGTTGCCCCGTCGCCATACAGGCGTTGTAAACCGCTGAAACGTCTTTGCTTATCGTTAATAGTTGTATCCATTCCAATCGAATCTGACCTATACTAAACTTGTTACAGAGATTTAACCGCCGGCGTCCGGCTGGTCTGGCTTCATCTGCGCTCCGGACTCCCGTCATATTTTAATGCACATTCAAAGAAGTTCATTTCCGTGGCTGAACTAATCAGGAATCCCTTACAAAAAGCGCTCGACCATATCCGTCAATTCCGTCTGTGGACCGACGAAGAAGTCGAACACTCCATGCAACAGAATCTGGCAGATACCGACCCGGACAATGTATGGGTTTTTGGTTATGGATCCCTTATCTGGCGTCCCGAATTCGAATTCCAGGAATGCCGTCTTGCCACCCTTCACGGTTACCATCGTGCACTGTGCCTGTGGTCCAGCGTCAACCGCGGCACGCCGGAACGGCCAGGTCTGGTGTTCGGCCTGGACGAAGGCGGAAAATGCGAAGGCAAAGTATTCAAACTGCGGCCCGATGCGCTGGAACAGGAATTTCGCGCCTTGTGGAAACGCGAAATGGTCTCGGGCGCCTATATCCCGACCTGGACCCACTGCGAAACGGAACAAGGAAGAGTGCGTGCCCTGGCCTTTATCATGGACCGGGAAAACCACGCCTACGCCAAGGACCTGACCTTCGAGGAAACCCTGCAGATCATCCTGAACGCCACCGGCCAGAACGGCCCCTGCCCTGAATATGTGATCGAAACCGCGCATGCTCTGTCGGATGCCAATATCCAGGATCATGCCCTGTTCAAACTGGCGGATAGGCTCAAAAAAACATATCCGGTAAAGCCAGCCACCTGACGGGGGCAATCTGCTGTCGACGACCTGGAATTGCCGGGGAAATCGGCCCAAGTGCAGTACACTATTCCTTTAGGTATTTTCCCTGAAGAAGTAATTATGACGCTCGCAGATTTACGCCAGAACTACGAACAGAACGTGCTTCTGGAATCCCAGGTCGATTCCGACCCGATCAAACAATTCGAACGATGGTTCAACGATGCCGTCGCTGGCGACGTCAAGGAACCCAACGCCATGGTGCTGTCCACCGTCGACGCGCGCCACAGACCTTCCTCCCGCACTGTCCTGCTCAAGGACCTGACGGCCGAAGGCTTCACCTTTTTCACCAACTACGAATCGGGCAAGGGCCACGATATTGCCGGCAATGCTGCGGTCAGCCTGTTGTTCGTCTGGCTGGGACTGGAACGCCAGGTTCATATCAACGGTATTGCGCGGCAACTGCCCGAAGCGGAGTCGACCGACTACTTCGTCAGCCGTCCGCTGGGTTCCAGAATCGGTGCCTGGGCATCCAAGCAAAGCCAGGTGATTACCCGCGAAGAACTGGAAGAACGCGCAGAGGATTTCAGGGAAAAATTTGGCGACACCGTCCCGAAACCGCCACACAGGGGTGGCTATGTTGTCGTACCGGAAATGATCGAGTTCTGGCAGGGCCGCCCATCGCGGCTGCATGACCGTCTCCGTTATACGCGTAGCGAAGACGCACGCTGGTCCATGGTTCGCCTGTCTCCCTGACATGATCGCAAA
>JBOIGK010000182.1:0-15849 GCA_050742695.1 Advenella sp.
GCAGGGTCTGACAGGTATGATGCGGGCGCTGGCAGTGGAATTTGCAGCTTGCGGCATTACCAGCAACGCGATTGCGCCAGGCACCTTTGCCACAGAAACAAATCTGGAGATGGTCAATTCTGCGGACGGACAAACGCTGGCGGCGCGCAATCCGACCGGACGCTGGGGCAGGCCCGAAGAAATTGCCGGACTGGCGGTATTTCTGGCCTCTGACCTGTCCGCCTATATCAATGGGCAGGTCATTTCCGTGGATGGCGGCCTGTCCGTTTTATTCTGACGGTCAATTGATTTTCAGATTCAGCTTTTCAATCAACGGTTGCCAGCGCGCTTTTTCCTGATTCATATAATCGCGAAACGCTTCCGGCGTGCTCGGTACCGGATCCATATAAATGGCCTTGAGCTGTTTGCCTACTTCGGGATCCCTGAGCGCGGTCAACAGCGCATCGGTGAGCGAATTGCGGATGCCGATCGGCACTTTTGACGAAATAATGAAGCCGGACCAGGCTGCACCTTCGATGCCGGGCGCACCGGCCTCTGATACCGTAGGAATATCCGGCAGGGAGCTGTTGCGTTGCGCACTGGTCTGCGCCAATGCAACCAGTCTTCCTTCTTTGACCAGGGGCAGCACAGCAATGGGCGCCAGCGCAGTGAACTGGGTATCGCCTGCAATTAGCGAATTGAGCGCAGCCGGCGAAGACGGGTACGGTACAGCCGTCGCCTTGCCGTTCACAGCCTGTAGCATGAGTTCTATGGAAAGGTGCGAGCCGGTGCCGTTGCCCGATGTCGCAAAATTGAGCTTGTCCGGCTCGGCCTGGATCTTGCCGATCAGTTCCTTCAATGTCTTGATACCCGACTGCTTTGTCACAACAATCACATTCGGTTGTGTCACGGCCATGGTCAGCGGTGCAAGGTCCTTTTCAGGGTCATAAGGCAAGTTATTGTAGATAAACTGGTTGTTCACCAGCGGGCCGGTAATGGAAATACCAAAGGTATAGCCGTCCGGTTTGGCTTTGGCAACCTGGTTCGTACCAATATTGCCGCCGGCGCCGGCTTTATTTTCTATCACGATAGGCTGACCCAGTTTTTTCTCGGCGCTGCGGGCAATAATGCGCGCAATCTGGTCGGGTGTGGAGCCGGGGCCGAAAGGCACAATCAGGTTCAACGGGTGTTCGGGCCATTTGCTCTCATCGGCATGCGCCGCAGTTGTGGTCAGCACCAGGGAGCCGGCAGTCAGGCCGGCAAAGGCCAGACCAATCATTGTTTTTCTTTTGTTCTTTTGCATTTTTAAAACACGTCCTTTGGAACAATTATCAATAAGCGTGATGGCAGAGGAATCAGCGATCCATGCCGGTCATAATCTGTAGAAACACTTCGTAGGGCTGCATGTGCACCGGGCCGGACTCGGCAGACACCGGTGTTTGCTGAATACGCACATATTCGGCGTAAGGCAATGTCGCCTTGAGTTTTGCGAAGCGTGCTTCACACTCGGGGAACATATCCGTCTCGGCCGGGTCGTCCATATAATTGGTTGCATACTGGGCGGTCATGCAGGCAATAATGGCCCGTTCCTTGTCGAACTGCGAGTAGTCGCCAGCAGTTTCCTGAGGTTTGCTCATGCTGGCCCATAGAAAGGCCAGCGCAATCAATACGAACAGCACGGCAATCAGATATTTTATTAGACGCATGCGATCACGGATATCTTTCATAAGCCGATGTCCTCTTTTTTCAGCCCGAAAAGCGTGGTTGCCAGTTTTTCGTAGGTGGTTTTGGAAGCCGGGGGCAGATTATCAAAGACATCGTGCAGCGAATATTTCATGCGGTAGGCCCGCTGAAAGCTCTCATATACTTCGGTCTGCTGATCACGCAGTTGTTGCACAGAGACGTTCTGCATCAATGCGGCATAGGCAGCACGGCATTCTTGCTGAATAGTCACCAGCGCCTGCTTGTCGACGTATTTGCCGCTAAGCAACAGGGAGGCGCGCGTCACCGTGCAATCGGACATCAGCGCCAGTCGCAAGCGCTCATCGTCCTGCTGGTCCGAGCAGGCACTCAGGCCAACAAGCAGGGAAAGGATCACAGTAAGTCTGAGCATAGGGCAGTTTTCGCTGCGTATTGCCGGATGTGTCGGCCAAAAGGTGCCATTCGAAGTGAAGGGCACCTTTCAGTAAAAGCCTGTCCAGGCATCGCTGTGCAATTGGAAAATGGGTAGAAACAAAAACTATACACGGATTTGCGCTGCGATTGAGCCGAAATAAGTAAAATGCATTTTCATGTATATGCACACCCATTTCCTTTCATGCACGCCGCGCTGAGTCGCGCTGGCAGGCACGCGCTTATGCTGCTGGGCTGTTTTGCCGCCATCATGCACGCGCTGCCCGCGCTTGCCCAATCCGACGAGGACTTGGACACGGTGCCCGACGTACCCGCCGTCGATTCCGATGTTAAAACCATCCGGGGGCTGGCTGATGACCTGGATCCGCCAAAGGGGTGCAGCAGCAAGGGGTGCGGGCCGTCCCTGAAACTGGACCTGAAAATCATGGGTTTTTTGTCCTCGCCACTGGACAAGAGTTATATCTCGTCCCGTTTTGGCTTGCGCATGCATCCCATATACAATCAGTTGCGCTTTCATGCGGGCGTAGATCTGGTCGCGCCGATAGGCAGTCAGGTCAAAACCACGCTGGGTGGCAAGGTGTCGTTCGCAGGCACCAAGGGCGGGTACGGCAATACCGTGATCGTGGAGCATGGTTCGGGTTATGAAACGCTGTACGCGCATTTGCAGAAATTTGCTCCACGCCTGGCTGTGGGCCGGGTTGTAGATAAAGGCGAAGTTATCGGCCATGTGGGCGATACCGGAAAGGTGACTGGTGCACATTTGCATTATGAGATACGCTATAACAATTATGCAGTCAATCCGCTGACAGGACAGGGGGCGGCTGGCATAGGCCGAATCCAGAAAACGTCTGTTATCAAGGGCGGTCAGAGTCAGCGCATGCGTTCCGGCCGTATCAGAACCATCATCCGTCCCTGACCGGCCGCGCCCGGCTTAATGCAAATATCAGCCAGGCCAGGACCTGGTCAAGGCCCTCGCGCACGCCCATAAAATGGCCGGTCGGGCAGATAGTGCGCATGAACGGCAGGGTAGAGCAGTGCGGGACAAGGCGCTGGCTCAGGTCCACCACCAGTTATTCCGCACGGCTCGATAACAAAGTGGTTACCGGCGGTTCCAAGGTTGGGCTGCGAGCGTCTTTTGCATAAAATCGATGAAGCTTTGAATCCGCAGGGCCAGCGGCGAGTTCCGGTAAAACACTGCATGAATCGGCTGAACCTGTTTTTCTGTCAACCTGGGCAGAATCGGCAGCAGCCGACCATCGCGGATATCGTCATACGTCATGAATTCGGACAGGCAGACAATGCCCTGTCCGGCCAGGGCCAATTGACGCAACGTTTCACCACTGGAGGCGGCTACGTCTGGTGTAATCATCAGTCTATCGGAAGTGTCGGCACGACGAACCGGCCAAAGATTCAGGCTATCCGGCTGGGTAAAGCCCAGCAAAGTATGTTCGTCCAGCGCAGCTACCGTCTGAGGCGTGCCGCAACGAGATACATAATCAGGGCTGGCCAGCAGGTTGAGCGCGCTGCCGCCCAGCACGCGGGCGTGGAGCGTCGAGTTTTGCAGCGCGCCAATCCGAATGGCAACATCTGTGCTTTGCTCCAGCAGATCAATATTCAGGTCATGGGTATTGAGCTGCAACTCAATATTGGGATAGTTCTGTCGAAATACGCCAATATACGGCACGATCATATGAAGCATGAATGGCGAGGCGGCGTTCACGCGCAACCTTCCGGCCGGCGATTGTCGCCTGGTGGCAAGGGTCTCCTGCATGTCCTGCATCCGTGCCACAATGATTCGCGCATGCTCCAACCGGAAGCGGCCCTCTTCAGTCAGATGCATGCGGCGGGTGGTGCGGTTAAGCAAGGTCGTCTCCAGGCTCTGCTCAAGCCGGGACAAGGTCCGACTGACTGCTGACGGTGTCAGGCTCAATTGCTCGGCTGCCGCACTGATGGAGCCGCTGTCGATGACGGTGACAAACGTCAGCAGATCGTCGGAATTGGTCATCAAAACGCCAGCCTTTTGCATATGTTTAATCGTCCCAGTCAGGAGCCAGGCCATCGGGGCTGGTAATCCGTTCGTTGCGGTCAAGCGCTGCAAGCGCCGTCATATCTGCTTCGGATAACTGCAATTGTTGTGCCGCAAGATTGCTTTGCAGATGTGCGCGGTTGGTCGACGACGGGATAACAGCAAAACCGCTATGCATGGCCCATGCCAGCACCACCTGAGCGGGCGTTGCCTGCAGGCGCTGCGCAATGGCGTGTACCACCGGATCTTGCAACACTTTGCCATAGCCAAGCGTCATATAGGAGGTAATGGCAATATTATTTTGACGCGCGAACGCCACCACGTTCCTGTTTTGCAGGTACGGATGCAACTCAATCTGGTTGGTGGCAATCTGCCCGTCGCCTACTGCGTCAATGGCTTCACGCAACAAAGCAATGGTGAAATTGGATACGCCGATTTGCCGGGTCAGGCCCTCATACTGCGCTTGCGCCAGTGCACCCATGAACTCAGCCACGGGTACTGCGTTGCCCGGTGAGGGCCAATGGATGAGCGTCAGGTCCAGATAGTCGGTGCGCAGCTTATGCAGGCTTTCTTTCAAGCTTGGGATAAGTCGGTCTGCAGCGTAGTTGTCTGTCCAGATTTTTGATGTCAAATACAACTGATCACGCGCTACAGGACTGGCGCTTAACGCCTGCCCAATATCCGCTTCGTTGTCATAGATTTGCGCCGTATCAATCGCCCGATAACCCACCTCGATTGCGGTTGTTACAGAATCGATGACGGTTTGTCCCTTGAGGCGAAAGGTGCCAAGTCCAAAAATGGGTATGCTCATTCGAATATCTCTCGTAAAAGTCACTGCTTATGACTAGCGGTGATGTTGAAAACACGAGGGCGTTTTTCTGCCACGTGTCCTTTTGGTTTTCCTGCGATAACAGTGATACTTGTACTGTTTGATCCCAGGCGGTAGTGTACGAAAGACAGTATAAGAGGCCCAATCCGAAAGAAAAATAGCGAGCCTGACAAAGGATTGTTGCGCGAAAATCAGTAATCGTCAACAACTGGCGTGTCTGGCCGGGAACGTTAGTGCAGGTTGTCACCGCCAAATGGTAGGGTTATGGTCGGGTTATGACACGACACACTGCATGAGTGTGATTGCCACCATCAGACGCGCTTAAGCGTTTTGCTCAAACGACACGGGGAACGTCGGCGCAAAAGTGGGGAGGGAAGGGGGCTGAACCGCACGAGGCAACCGGGCGGAAGTATTATTGCGCTAATAATTATTATTAAGCGATGCTGTCGCGACATCACATGGATGACGCGACAGGATCGCGACGGACTGCCGCAGTGTTACACCACCGTCAGCGTCACGTCTACATTGCCCCGTGTTGCGTTTGAATAGGGACATACCACATGCGCTTTATTGACCAGGTCTTCGGCCACACTGCGTTCTACCCCAGGCACGGAAATTTTCAATTCCACCTCGATGCCAAATCCCTGGGCAATGGGCCCGATTCCTACGCTGCCGTCAATCCGGGTATCGTCCGGCAATTTGACTTTTTCGCGTGAGGCGACCAGCTTGAGGGCACCCAGAAAGCAGGCCGAATATCCCGCAGCAAAAAGCTGTTCAGGATTAGTGCCGGTGCCGCCGGCGCCGCCCAGTTCTTTCGGTGTGGTCAGTTTCACGTCCAGCACATTGTCCGAAGACACTGCACGTCCGTCGCGTCCACCGGTCGCCGTTGCGTGTGCAACATAAAGTACTTTTTCAACCGCCATGTCTGACTCCTGTTTAGGTAACTGCGTAAAAGGAACTAGCCTTGTTGTTATAACACTCCCGGTCAGCGTAATGGGGCGATGACCCTGCGCCTGTACTGGAAAATGCGCTGCGCAGCCGTCTGTATTTGATCGGTAAAAAGGCCTTCAGAATGTGCCTAAGATACCTGCCGGGCAGGCGAGCCCGACACGCATGGCATCCGTTAGGCAGGGCATGTAAGCAGATAGGGTCAGCGCGACGATGTCGGAGCGGTTGTGGCCGTCGCAATGGGCTGCCAGCCACCGCCCAGCGTCTTGAACAGAGCTAGCCGGTTCAGTTGCTCCAGCAACCCGAGCGTGATCATGTCCTGCTGCGCAGCATAGTATGCGCGCTGGGCATCGAGCACTTCCAGAAAACCCGAACCGCCGCCGCGTGTAAATAGCGCACTGGACAACTGGAAGCTGCGATAGCTAGAGGCAACCAGCGATTGCTGCGATTGTAAACGCGCCGCAATGGTGGTGCGCACGGCCAATGCGTCGGCAACCTCGCGAAAAGCTGTCTGGATGGCTTTTTCGTAACTGGCAAGCAGAATTTCTTTTTGCGCTTTTGTCAGATCCAGGTTGGCGCGATTGGCGCCGCCGTCGAAGATAGGCAAGCGCAATGATGGGGCCACGCTCCACGCCAACGTGCCGCCACTAAAGAGTCCAGAAAGACTGCTGCTGGCCGTCCCAGCGGATCCCAGCAGCGAAATGCTGGGGAAGAAGGCTGCTCTGGCCGCACCAATATCTGCATTGGCCGCGATCAAGTCATGTTCGGCAGCCAGGACATCTGGCCGCTGTTGCAGCACAGTGGAAGGCAGACCCGCCGGTGGCATGACTAGACGAGTCGCTACTCGCGCCTGCAGCGCAAACTCCGTAGGAGGCAAAAGAGAAGTGGGAACCGGTGCACCCGTCAGCAGGGTAAGGGCATTTTTATCCTGTGCCAGCTGGGTTTCGTATTCGGCGACCTTGACACGAGCGGCATCGACCGTGGTTTGCGATTGTGCCAGCGTAAGGCCCGATTCGGCACCCAATGCATGGCTGCGGCGAACCAAATCATGCGACTTCTGCTGATTGACCAAGGTACTGCGTGCCAGCGCAAGCTGCTGGCCCGTTGCCTCAAGCTGTAGCCAGGCGGCCGCGATTTCGCTGACCAGGCTGATCTGGGCACTGCGCCGGGTTTCCTGCGCCGCCAGGTAGCGTTGCAGCGCCGCAGCCTTGAGATTGCGGATTTTTCCAAAAAAATCAATTTCGTAGCTGGTCAGGCCCAGGTCAACGTTATAACGGGATGACAGGGTGGTCTCACCCGAATTGGCGACACTGGCCGGGGTGCGGCTGCGGCTGGCCTGGGCATCGACACCGATTGCCGGCAGTCCGTCGGCGCTGGCAATGCCGTATTGCGCGCGGGCCCGTTCAATATTCAGGGTCGCAATCCGCAAATCGCGGTTATTCCGCAAGCCAAGCTGCACCACGTCGCGCAGGCGTGCATCGGTGAAAAACGTCAGCCAGTCCAGATCGTTTGCTGCCGTTTGAACCGGGCTGGCGCTCTTTGCAGGATTCTGAGGCCAGGTACCTGTCACAGGGGCCGTCGGTTGATGGTAGTCGGGCGCAAGATTGATGCAGGCGGTCAATCCTAGCAACGGTACGGAAAGTGCAATTATTTTGCGCAGGGAATTCGTCATTGTGCTCATGATGTCGTGCCCGAGGTGCTGTCCGGCGAATGCGCGCCAGGATGGTCGTCATGCGAATGCCGTTTGCGTCTGAAGCTGCGTACAAGCACAAAGAACAGCGGCACAAAAAAGAGACTAAGCGCAGTGCCTACGATCATCCCGCCCAGGACGGCAGTGCCGATCGCGTGACGGCCTCCTGCGCCAGCGCCTGTACCGATGGCCAATGGCAACACGCCGAAACCAAAGGCCAGCGAGGTCATCAGGATGGGACGCAGGCGTTGACGCACCGCGATAAGTGTTGCTTCGAGAACCGCGTGCCCGCGTTCCTGCAGCTGTTTGGCAAACTCGACAATCAAGATCGCATTCTTTGAGGTCAGCCCGACAGTGGTCAACAGCCCAACCTGGAAGAAGACATCATTATGCAATTCCCGCAAGGCCGTAAACAGAAGCGCACCGACAATGCCCAAGGGCACCACCAGAATAATGGCGAACGGCACGGACCAGCTTTCATACAAAGCGGCCAGGCACAAAAAGACAAACAGAATGGAAACAGCATAGAGCAGCGGAGCCTGCGCGCCCGAAATACGCTCTTGCAGCGACGCACCTGTCCACTCAAAACCGATCCCTGCGGGCATTTGCTGCAATACCTCCTCGACCGCCAGCATGGCGGCGCCCGAACTCACGCCTGGCGCTGCATCACCCTGGAATTCAAGACTGGGACTACCGTTGTAGCGGCTCAGCTCCGGTGAGCCAAAGGTCCAATTGGTACTGGAGAAGGCAGGAAACGGCACCATCTGGCCCAGCGTGTTGCGCACATTCCATTGATCGATATCGCTTGGCAGCATACGAAACGGTGTATCGCCCTGGACATAGACGCGCTTGACCCGGCCTCGATCCAGAAAGTCATTCACATAGGTTCCGCCCATGGCAGTCGATAAGGTGCTGTCGATCGCATCGGTCGCCAGGCTGAAGGCACCGGCGCGGGCATCGTCTATTTTCACGGCAAACTGCGCGGTATCTTCCGGCGCATCAATACGTACGTTCATCAATTCAGCACGCTCGCCGAGCAATCGCAACGCGTCGCGGCTGGCCTGCACCAGTGCTTCGTGACCCAGGCCGTTGACATCCTGCAGAAAAAAGTTAAACCCCGAGCTTGAACCTAACCCACGTACGATAGGCGGCAGGGTGACGATAATCCGGGCATCGCGGATATGGGCCAGATCGCGGGTGGCCTTTCTGGCGATGGCCGCTGACGATTGTTCCGGCAAAGGTCGTAAACTCCAGTCTTTGAGCATCACGTAGGCTCGGGCCGAGCTTTGGTCGCCACTTCTACCGGTAATGCTTGTGATACTACGCACATCCGGCTGCTTTAGAAAATACTGTTCAATCTGCCGCATTATCGGTTGCAGCCGCGCATCTGTCGCACCGGCAGGCAAGGTCACCTGCAGCCGCACGGCGCCCTGGTCTTCGGGCGGCAGAAAGGAGGTGGGCAAACGCAAAAACAGCAACGCCATGACAATCGCAATAATCAGATAGGCGATCAAGCCACGTCGGGGCCGCTTGGCTACCCCAGCCACCGTGGTTTGGTACCGGTCTGCCGTGCGGTCAAAGCGACGATTAAAGCCAACGAAAAAGCGATCCAGATAGCCAAACGGCCCCTTGCGCGCGTGCGACGGATCAATATGCTCGCCTTTTTTTACTGGTTTAAGCAGGCTGGCGCAAAGGGCAGGGGTTAACGTCAAAGCCACAATGACCGAAAGCACCATGGCCGAAACAATCGTTATGGAAAACTGCCGGTAGATGACGCCGGTAGAACCGCCAAAGAACGCCATGGGGATAAACACAGCCGACAGTACAAGTGTGATGCCAACCAGCGCGGGCGTAATTTCACGCATGGACTTGCGGGTCGCTTCACGCGGCGAGAGTCCCTGTTCATGCATCACGCGTTCGACATTTTCCACCACCACAATGGCGTCATCAACCAGCAGGCCAATGGCCAGCACCATGCCAAAGAGCGTCAGGGTATTGATCGAAAATCCGGCAATCGACAAGACACCAAAAACCCCGAGCAATACAACAGGAACCGCAATAGCAGGAATCAGTGTGGCGCGAATATTCTGCAGAAACAGATAAATGACCAGCACCACCAGCACCATTGCTTCGAGCAACACCTTGACCACCTCATCGATGGACGCGCTGATAAACGGCGTGGAATCAACGCCGATAAAGGTTTTCAGATTATTGGGAAAAAACGGTTCGAGCTCGGCCAGTTTATCGCGAACCAACTGAGCAACTTCCACGGCGTTGGCGCCATCTGCTGCAATAATGCCCATCCCGGCACCGGGCAGCCCGCCCAGCGCAGAACGGATCGTCAGATTCTCTGCCCCCAGTTCAACCCTGGCCACGTCGCTGATCCGCACAATAGCGCCATCGGGCGCGACACGCAGGACCACATTGCGAAAATCCTCTTCGGTCTGCAACATGCTGCGTGCAGTAATTGTGGCATTCAACTGCTGTCCGCTGACAGCTGGCAGTGAGCCCAATTGGCCTGCGGACACCTGCACATTCTGCTTTTCAATGGCAGCGGTTACATCGGCCGGCATCAGGTTATAGCTAAGCAGTTTACGCGGATCCAGCCAGATACGCATGGCATATCCCGTACCCAGCGTCTGCACTTCACCGACGCCATCAATCCGGCTGATGACATCTACCAGATTACTTGTAATATAGTCCCCCACGTCTACTGGCGAGGCACTACCGTCGTCTGAGTAGAGAGAGACGACCATCAAAAATTCTTCGCCACCTTTGGTCACGGTCACGCCGCGGCTTTGCACCTGTTGGGGCAGACGCGACATGGCCTGCTGCAGGCGGTTTTGCACCTGCATCTGTGCGACATCAATATTCGTGCCGGCGTCAAAAGTGAGCGTGATCCGCGCCCGTCCTGCTGCGTTGCTGGTGCTGCGCATATACAACAGGTTATCCAGGCCCTTCAGTTGCTGCTCAATGACCTGCGTCACCGAGTCTTCCACCGTCTTGGCCGACGCCCCAGTATACGTTGCAGTAATGGCCACCCGGGGCGGCGCAATGTCGGGATATTGCTCAAGCGGCAAGGTGTGGATTGAAGCCAGCCCGGCAAGCATGATGACAATGGAAAGCACCCATGCAAAAATCGGACGGCTGATAAAAAACTGTGCCATGTGCCGATCCTAACCCGGTTTGCTTGTGGTTTCTACTGGCCGCACGACAGTGCCTGGCCGGACATGCAGGGAACCGGCCACCACAACCCGATCGCCTGCCGCAAGGCCTTCCAGGACTTGCCAGCTGTCGCCAATTGCGCGTCCGACCACCACAGCGCGTTCCTGTACTTTATCGTCGGCATCAATCACTAACGCAACCGTACTGGCATCAGGCCGACGGGTGATAGCCTGTTGCGGCACCAGTACTGATTGATCACCGGTGTTGTTTTCTAATACGGCCCGCACGTACATGCCCGGCATCAACACCCGATCCGGATTGGGTACATTGGCGCGCAATGTAATCGAACCTGTGCCGGGATTGACAGTGACACCGCTGAACGTCAGGCGCCCCGGGTGCGGATACAGGCGTCCGTTCTCCAGCCGTAACCGGATGGCCGCATCATTCTCTGCCGTCGCCTGCAGCCGGCCAGCGGCAATATCATCCTTTAACTGCAATAATTCGGCAGATGACTGAGATACATGCACATAGAGCGGATCCAGTTTCTGAACAATGGTTAGCACGGTATCCTGATTGGCCGTGACCAGCGCACCCGGCGTGACATTGGACAGTTCAATCCAGCCGTCGATGGGCGAGACAATGCGGGTATAGTCAAGATTGATTTTGGCGCGCTGTTCCTGGGCTTTGGCAACGGCCAGATCGGCCGCCGCCTGTTGCGCTTGCGCCTGCGAGGTCTCGTTTATCTGTGCGCTGATGGCATCTATGCGCACCAGCTCGCGATTGCGCCTGGCCACTGTGCGGGCATTGGCATAGGTAGATTCGGCCTTCTTTACATTCGCTCTGGCCACCGCATACTCGGCTTCGTAAACAGCAGGATCCAGTTGATAAAGCACCTGTCCTGCCTTGACCTGCGAGCCTTCGGTGAACAGCTGCTTCTGGACAATCCCATTGACCTGGGGACGGATTTGCGCGATCACCGGCGCAACAGTGCGCCCAGGCAGTTCAGTGGCAAAGGTGATGCGCTGTGATTTGAGCGTGACCACGCCCACTTCGGGCGGGCCTTCGGCCTTGGGTGCTGGTGAGTCTGCGCCATCGTCCGGTGAACAACCGGCAAGCATTATGGCAAGCAAGAGTAGTATCAGCAAGGTCAGTACCGGTGCCCGAACAAAGCGGCGCTGCGGATCCAATGTTGAAATACTGACGGATTTAATCATGGCATCGAGTAAAAAACGGAGCAGGGGATGGGAGGATTCACAGTCCCCGTGCCGCTGTGTCTGCTTACCGGGCCTTTGCTGAACAACAGCACGCTTTTATGGCGGCTCGGGCATAGAGCGACAGACAGAACAGGCGAAACGAAAAAATAGTAGCATGATTACACAGTATTTCAGTTGAAACTTTTGTATCACCGAATCAAATCACGCTTTATCCCGAAAAAATGGGCTTTGGCATACTGCTTTGGGACTTGAGTTGACCGTGACAATGCTGTCTAGACCAGCAATACAGTACGGTTGGCCTGGCATCCTTGCGCCTTCACGCCGTTTATTCGTGTATCCGTTTATCTGGCATCGTGCATCATGGCGTCGGCAGCCTGAATGCCCGACCAAACGGCAGTGGACACGCCGTATCCGGGAAATGTGGTCTGGCCCGCCAGATACAGCCCACCAATACCGGAAAAATGTGGGAAATAATGATGGGGCGCGGTTCCGGGTGCAACGCCATACAGCGCGCCCTCATATAGGTGGCGCTCGCAGGCAAAGCCATGTGGGTCCACCACACGCATGGCTTCAACCTGCAAACCCGGTATTCGGTGCCGTATTGCATCAAGGTGAAGCCGTACGGTTTCTTGCGTCATTTGCGGCGTCCAGTCCGAAGCGGGATCTGCACCTGATACCGGCGCGAACAGCTCGATGATCTGTCGCCCGTCGGGCGCAAGACCGGGCGACACCTGCGTGGGCACGGTATAGGAAAAATAGTCCGGCCGCCCGGTTACGGATTTGTGCATGAGTCCCTGATGTTCCATCCCCGGCACATGATTGATAATAAAAGAGTCCGGCAAATCGGGTGCGGAACAACCCAACTGGATTGACACGGCACGGTGGGACAAGGTTGCACGGCTTGCTGCTCTGGCCAATTTTCGCGGCACTGCGGCTGACGGTAGCAGATTGCGTACGACATCAAAGCCTGAAATTGTCGCCAGGACACGCTGCGCCTGCAGCTGTTCGCCATTTGCCAGAACTATGGCGCATACCTTATTTGCAGCCAGCTCAATCCGCCGGACTCGCTGGCCACGCCGGATCGAAACGGCCGACGTCGGCAGATGGCGATGCAACGCATTGCTGATCGCGCCCATTCCACCTTTGGGCAGATGAAACCCTTCTTCAAGCAAGGCCAGCAGGCCAATGATTTGCGTGGCGGGCAACTTATCCGGCGCGATTCCGGTGTACAGCAATGTAGCGCTGATTGCGGCTTGCAGTTTCGCGTCGGGAAAATATTGACTGATCAGCGAATCAACTTGACCACCCATGCGCGGCAGATATAAGCCAAGGTGGCGCAGCGAATGCCATAATGAAGGCTCTTGGGGCAGGATTTGCGTGACCAGCTTGCGGTAAATTGGCCCCCACTGCATTTGCAGTCTATTGAGTCCAGCCCGCAGGGCCTGGGTCTGCTGTTCGCCGCTCGGTCCGGTAACCCATGAAGTGGTGGCGTCAGTCAAGTGCACAACGGTGCCGTCATCCAGATGCGATTGAATCGGATGAGCAATGGGTGCCAGCGGAACCAGTGCGTCAAAATCCAAACCCAGTCGCCCGAAAGCGTGACGCAGCAAAGAGGGCACCGCTACATACATGGCGCCGTTGTTGAAAGTGAAGCCGTCAATTTGGGTTGTGGAACAGCACCCGCCGACGGTTTCACCGGCTTCGATCAGCACAACACTGTGGCCGGCGTGAGCCAGTGCCAAAGTTGCAGCCAAGCCGGCCAGACCGGCGCCAATGACAACAGTAGGTGCATTCATAGGCATGGATACTTGACGTTGACAATAAATAGACAATGTTCAATACTATACATTGTTTATTTATGTGATGCAAAAATGACCGACCGGAATACGCGGAAACGCCAGCGCACGCAAGCGCACATTGCCCAGGTTGCAATGGCTTTGTTCGAAAAACATGGCTACGAACCCGTGACCATGGAACAGATAGCGACTGAATCCGATGTGGCACGGGGGACGCTTTATAACCACTTTGCTGTCAAAGAAGCCGTGCTTGTCTATTGGATACATACCCAATTGAGTGACGCGCTTGAATACCTGGTCGATCAGGCGCTGGCTCGCCCCTCGTTGCTGGAACAGTTGACCATTATCTTGAACGCCTCCGCCGTCTGGTGGGAAAAGCATCAACCATTCGCCGTGCCCTATATTCGATACCGGTTTGATGGTTTACGAGAAGGACAGGGCGCAGCGGCAACTTCGGACCTTATCCCGGTGTATGTGCAACTGATCAAAGCAGCACAAGAATCGGGCGATATTACTTCATCTGTCCCGGCCCAGCGCCTGGCCAGGTATTTGCATTACCTTTACCTTTCAGCCTTGATGGATTGGCTTGCTGATCCGGAAAAGTCTTTAGGAAAACAGTTTGCCGAGGTGCTCGACTTTTTCATAAAAGGCGCGGACTTTGTTCAAAGGTAGAACGAATGTTGATCTTTCGCTTCGCTATTGGGCAAAACGGTGCTTTCCAGTCAGTGAAAATAGTAGGCTCGGTATTGGCAGCGTGTATTGGCCAGCACGGTGCAGTCATTTATATTGAATAATAAGGAATCTAGTCGGTATGGTAGGTGTTAAGAGGTCCTGAAAAATACAGATGAGGTTACTGGTGTATGGAGAGGAAATCATTAATGACGCGTTATCGCCAACACGGCGGGTTTAACCAAATACATAACTTTACATAATATATATTATGCGAATACTAGACAGGCTGAAAATAGCTTCTCTATCGTAGATATGACAAAAGCCGTATGTCATATATCTGAGATTCTGCTCTTTACCGTTGGCTCCATTCTGAAGTGTTTACACAATGTCCGAAAATCAGATATCTAACAGGTTTAACGAACTGATGCCGGTCCCGTACTTAGGACTCGCACTTTTTTAAAAAGTAAACTCCTGTAATTCAGTGTGCCGTGCGAGAAATTCGCTATCCACCGTAAAATAAACAAAACGTTGTGCGGATCGCTACGCACGCTCCCTGTTTGTGAAATGAGCATCAAGGTATTGGAATGCACGACTCAACTTATCGAATGATCGCCTCGCTGCGAATGCGGCAGTTCGAATTGCTTACTGTTTTGGCCGATTTGGGTAGCATGCGTGCCGCCGGGGAAAAGCTCTGCGTGAGCACCGCGGCCGTTAGCAAGGGGCTCGGCGAAATAGAATCGCTGTTGGGTGTCACTATATTCGAGCGTCATGGCCGTGGCGTGAGCCTGACACACGACGGCAATATTCTGGTGCATCGCTCCCGCCTGTTGCTGTCCGAGGTGGCCAATCTGGCTGACGACCTGCGCGACCGGAAGCTGGGCCACGAGCCAGTGCTGCGAATTGGCGCACCGCCCTTCATCGCGTGGTCATTACTCCCCGATATTCTACGTGTCATGGCACAACACGGCGCACTTGCGCCGATTCAAATTGTCGAAGGACGCCTGGATGATACCCAACGCAAATTGGAAAGTGGCGAGATTGACGTGTTGATTACGATGAATACGTCCTCCGAATTAGGCAGCCTGTGCCAGGAAGGCCTTATCATTCGCCCTGTCTGCCACGAGCAGTGGATTGTGGTTTGCTCGCCCGATCATCCAGCGGCCCTGCAACACCGATCCGATGATTGGACGTGGCACGACTTAAGACGTGAATCCTGGGTGCTTCCTCCGCGACCAACGCAGGCACGCTTGATGCTGGAGCAACTACTACTGAACCAAAACCTGCCCCCTATCGCACCTGCAATCGAATCTATGAACGCAATCACGAACCTCAAACTAGTTCAACAGCGGCATGGTCTGAGTCTGCTTGCGCGGCGCACTGTGAACGAGAGCCTGAGC
>JBOIGK010000183.1:0-3725 GCA_050742695.1 Advenella sp.
GTTAACAAGAGTGCAACGGTTTCAGGATCGGAGAGCAGGGAAAGCGAAAAATTCATGGTAAGCCCGGGAATGGTCGTTCCCGGATCCTCCTGGTGGGTGTATTGCCTGCGTGGATGCCGCCACGCACCGGTCGCGCGAATATTACAAGGTTGATATTATTTCTTCGTGCCGGTATCCAGTTGGGCAACGGGCACTACTTCGAACGTGCGAGTCAGCTTGTAGATGGAATCGTTGCCCAGCCATTTATTGAATATGGTGTCCAGCTCGCCAGATTTTTCCATGGCAGCCAGTGCCTTGTCCACAGCGGCTTTAAGTTCGGGCTCCCCCTTGTTCATGATAATGCCGATATGTTCTGTGGCCGTGGGCTCATCCAGCAGCACGGCTGGGGTATCGGTTTTCTGGGAGTCATTTGCAAACCGCAGTAATACCAGTTCTCCGGCGCTCATGGCCTGCACTTTGTCATTCTGCAAGCCCAGATAACATTGGGAGATGTTCTGGTAAGTAAGAACGTCTGCCTTGGGCAAGGTTTTTTGCGCAATGGCCGCCGAGCTGGAGCCCGATGAAGCGCAGACTTTTTTTCCCGCCAGGTCAGCCAGCGTTTTGATGCCGGATTCTTTCTTGACCAGTACCTTGATATTTCCCTGAAGATACTGCAAGCTGAAGTCAACTTCTTCGGCGCGTTTGGGCAGCCAGGCCACTGATCCGGCCACAATGTCTACACGTCCCATCTTTACTTCGGGGATGCGGGCCTCGGTGGACAGCGGCTTATGCTGCAGTTTGACGCCAAGTTCGCTGGCAAGCGCCTGGCAGATATCGACGTCGTACCCGACATACTTACGTTGCTTCGGATCCTGAAAGCCGTAGGGAGAACTGGCATTTTGAGTTCCGCAAATCAAGGTGCCACGGCTTTTGATATCGGCAAGGCGGTTTGCTAAGGCGCTGGTGCTCCATGTTGAGGCCAGCAAGGCAATCAGCAGCCATGTGCTCTTGCTACCGGAAGTGGGGGTTGTCAGGGTGCTGCGGTGTTGTCTCTTCATCGTTCGCTCCGGGGGTGTTTTAATTAAATGAGAATGTCTGGCGTTCCAGATCGTCGATCTGCGATATGAGATTGGTTTCCCATTCGAGATATTTTCTTGCTGCTTCCTTGTTTCCCTGATGGCGGTCGTGAACAAAGAATAAAAAATCAATACATTGTTCATCCGGCAGTACGGTCTCGTCGGCGCTCACCGCAAGGCCGCTGTGTCTGATCTGCTCAGTGTCCATGCAGGCAGAATAAATTTTAGTGTGTCCTGCGTGCTCAAGATCGGCCGCCAGGATTTGCAGTTTTTCAGGGTGCTCGCCAATCAGCAGTATCGCTGTCTCTTTATCCTTGGGAACAACCGCCGCCATTGTCGGACGAATTGCCCATGTTGCGTCCTGTAGCCGCAGTTTCCGAAACTGCATACTGGGGCGCGTATCGATGATCTTTACCTGCGGATGGGTCTTGATAAATGATGCGATCTGATCGCCGGCAAGAGCGGTTGTGTTGCACATGGCCGGACGGTGCATTGCAGTTGAACCCGCAACCTGCAGATTTTCCGGGTTCTTCAGGAGATAGACCTCCCAGCCCAGTTGCTTGAGCCAGCTTGCAATAACCGGTGCGCGCACGCCGTCAAAATCCAATAACACAAGCCGTGATTTTCTTACGCCCACGTATTCGTCGGTTGCCTGGATAAGCTGCCCGCCTGGGGTGTGCTGGACGCAGGCAGGAAGGTTGTCTTGGGCAAACTCTTCGGGCGTTCTGACATCGCACAGGAATGTTGTGCGATCCGTTTGGGCCAGCCATTGTTCAACCTGCGTAGCGTCGATCGTTTGTAAGTTGTAGCGAGAGGCAATCGCTGCCGAGCGCTTTTGCAATATTGGCAGGTTTGTTTCCTGTATGGATCGTGGGTATATTCTGTCCGACTGATGCTCCAGCGGAAGGTCGGCCAGGTACCAGCCTTGTGTGCCGTTCTCCAATGCGTATACTTTGTTGGGAATGCCTAAATTAATCAGGGTCTGTGCGCCGACGATGCTGCGTGTACGGCCTGCGCAATTGATGACGATTGTGGTTTCGGGGTCCGGTGCAAGTTCACCTGCACGCAGCGCCAGTTCACCGTTCGGACAACATACTGATCCCGGGATATTCATTTTTTTGTATTCGGGCACGGGACGGCCATCGAGCACAATGATTTTATTGCTCTCATTCGTGAGCAACGCCTGCAATTGCAGTGCAGATATTCTTGGCGTGTCATAAACGTGTTCTGCCAGCTCGCCAAATGTCTTGCTGGGCAGGTTTACCCCGGAGAATGTCGCGTATCCTTCGGCTTGCCATCCCTGTATGCCGTCTTGCAGGATGCTGATGTCGGTATAGCCCAGCGCGGTTGCGGCAAGATACGCGTGTTTAACAACCTTGTCGTCATGCTTATTGCCATACATTACAATTCGGGTGTTTTTTCTGGGAACCAGTCTTTCGATTTCCAGTTCCAGTGTGCTATAGGGTAATGAGACCGCAAAAAAAAGATGGTTCTCTCCATATTGGCCATGCTCACGTATGTCCAGGACAGCAATTTCATCGGCGTCATGGATTTGTTTTTTCAGCGCGTGGGCGTTGATATATTTCATTGTCAGTTCTCGTGCCTTGCTCGAAGAGGGTTTATAAATATTTGCAGTTGCGACGGACCACGCGCCAGCTTATGTAATGCGGTCGAACATGGTGGCAAGATCGCGCATGAGGTCTGCGGGATCCTCCAGGCCGATGTGCAAGCGCAGGAGGTAGCCATGGTGTTTGCTATTGCGCAGCCTGGTACGAAGCGGGTCGACAGGAAGGACCAGACTTTCATAGCCTCCCCAGGATGAACCGATGCCAAAAAATTGCAGCCCATCTATCGCTTGTTCGATTTTTTCCGATGCCAGGTCAGGATCAAATTCAATGGTCAATAACCCATTGGAGCCTGTGGCATCTCGCTGCCATAGTCCATGGTTTGCATCCCCTTGCAGCGCGGGGTGAAACACGCTGCGTACCGCTTGATGCGTGCTCAGCCACTGGGCAATATGCAGGGCGCTGCCGGCATGACGTTGCAGTCGCAGTTCCAGCGTGCGAAGCCCACGCAGCACCAGGAAGGCATCTTCGGCTGATACAGTCTGTCCAAGATTGATGCTGGCCTGTTCTATTTGGGCAAAGCAGGCCTTGCTGGCTGTGACAGAACCCATCATCACATCCGAATGACCGCTCAGGTACTTGGTTGCTGCCACGACTGAAATATCACAACCTAAATTGAGCGGCTGGTAGTTAATGCCGGAGCCCCATGTGTTGTCTGCGCAAAGCAGGATATCGCGTTGTTTACACACCTGTGACAACGCTGGTAAATCGAGCATGTCATAAAGCAGCGAACCCGGAGATTCAACATAGACCATTTTTGTCTCTGCCCGCAACTGGCGGTCCCAGTGAGGGTCAGTCGGCGAAAAGTCACTGTATGTGACGCCAAACTTGGCCAGCTGCGTCTCGCACAGCTGGCGCATTGGCTCATAGACGCCGTCTGAAATCAACAGATGATCTCCCGATTTCAGGCATGCAAACAGGGTGGTGGCAATAGCGGCCAGGCCTGTAGGAAAAAGCTTGCTGCGATACCCGCCTTCAATGGCGGTGATGGCATCTTCCAGCGCATAAACCGTTTCGTTACCGCGGGCGCCGTACGACAGTACCC
>JBOIGK010000184.1:0-3316 GCA_050742695.1 Advenella sp.
GCTCATCTGCTCATCCATGGCAAACTGCCCACGCAGGCTGAATTGACCGCCTACAAACAGAAGCTCAAACGTTATCGCGGCCTGCCGGCCAACCTGCAAACAGTGCTTGAATCGCTGCCCGCCCACAGTCATCCGATGGATGTCATGCGCACCGCCGTCTCGGTCCTGGGCTGCACCCTGCCCGAGAAGGACGATCACAATGTAGCCGACGCCCGCGATATTGCCGACAGACTGATGGCCAGCCTGGGCTCTGCCCTGCTCTACTGGTATCACTTCAGCCATAATGGCCGCATCATCGATGTGCAGACGGACGACGACAGCATCGGCGGACATTTCCTGCATCTGCTGCATGGCGAGAAGCCATCCAAAGAATGGGTTCGCGCCATGCACACGTCGCTGATCCTGTATGCAGAGCATGAATTCAATGCCTCGACATTTACGGGACGCGTGGTTGCCGGCACGGGTTCGGACATGTTTTCTGCCATCACCGGAGCCATCGGCGCGCTGCGCGGTCCGAAACATGGCGGCGCCAACGAAGTAGCTTTTGAAATACAGAAACGCTATGACACACCTGACCAAGCCGAAGCTGATATTCGCAAGCGTGTAGAAAACAAGGAAGTAATTATCGGATTCGGTCACCCGGTGTACACCATATCCGACCCGCGCAATGTCGTGATCAAACGGGTATCCAAAAAACTGTCACAGGATGCGGGCACCACCAAGATGTTCGATATTGCAGAAAGACTGGAAACAGTGATGATGGATATCAAAAAGATGTTCCCGAACCTGGACTGGTTTTCCGCCGTGTCCTACCACATGATGGGTATTCCCACGTCTATGTTTACCCCGCTGTTCGTCATCGCGCGAACCGCAGGCTGGTCGGCTCATATTATTGAACAGCGCATCGACAACAAAATCATCCGGCCAACCGCCAACTACACCGGTCCGGACGATCAGAAATTCGTACCGCTGTCCAAACGCAAATAGTCACAGTCGATTTATTCAACTTGCTTTACAGGTAACGACATGTCCAGCCATATTTCAAATGTTCGTCCTGAACCCGATCAGGTACTTGTCGATATTGTCGACTACGTTCTCAATTATGAAATCAGCAGCGATGTTGCGTATGAGACTGCGCGTAACTGCCTGATCGACACGCTGGGATGCGGCCTGGAAGCACTTGAATACCCGGCATGCCGCAAGCTGCTGGGCCCCATCGTGCCGGGCACCACGGTGCCTCATGGCGCCAAGGTGCCCGGCACGCAATTTGCGCTGGATCCGGTACAGGCCGCATTCAATATCGGTGCCATGATCCGCTGGCTTGACTTTAATGACACCTGGCTTGCCGCAGAATGGGGCCACCCATCGGACAATCTGGGCGGCATTCTGGCTACAGCTGACTGGCTCTCGCGCAACGCAGTGGCCGCAGGCAAGGCGCCACTGACCATGCGTGAAGTGCTCACAGGCATGATCAAGGCGCACGAAATTCAGGGGTGCATTGCACTTGAAAACTCGTTCAACAAAGTAGGCCTGGATCATGTTGTTCTGGTCAAAGTGGCGTCGACCGCCGTGGTTGCTCACATGCTGGGCTTAACGCGCGACGAAATCATCAACGCCGTATCGCTGGCCTGGGTGGATGGTCAAAGCCTGCGCACCTATCGTCACGCCCCCAATGCAGGCAGCCGCAAATCCTGGGCTGCCGGCGACGCCACCAGCCGCGCCGTACGCCTGGCATTGATGGCTAAAACCGGCGAGATGGGTTATCCCTCGGTCCTGACGGCAAAAACCTGGGGGTTTTATGATGTGCTGTTCAAAGGGCAGCCCTCCAAGTTCCAGCGCCCTTACGGCAGCTACGTCATGGAAAACGTGCTGTTCAAGATCTCGTTCCCGGCCGAGTTTCATGCGCAGACAGCGGTTGAATGCGCCATGCAGATTCATGATCAGCTCAAGGCTGCCGGCAAGACCACCGACGATATCAAGAAAATCACCATCCGTACGCACGAAGCGTGTATCCGTATCATCGACAAAAAAGGGCCGCTGAACAATCCGGCCGACCGCGATCACTGCATTCAGTATATGGTTGCCGTGCCCGTGCTGTTCGGTCGCCTCACTGCAGGCGACTACGAGGATGGGATCGCTGCCGACCCGCGCATCGACGCGTTGCGCGAGAAAATCGAATGTGTAGAGGACCCTGCCTTCACTCGCGACTATCATGATCCCGAGCAACGTTCTATCGCCAATGGCCTCACGGTTGAGTTCAACGACGGCAGCAAGCTGGATGAAGTTGTCTGCGAATATCCGATAGGCCACAAGCGCCGTCGTAAAGACGGTATCCCGCTGCTTGAAGCCAAATTCCGTATCAACCTGGCCCGGGTGTTTCCTGGCAAGCAACAGGAGCAGATCCTGGCTGTCTCGCTGGATCAGCAAGCACTCGAAGCCATGCCAGTGCACGAATATGTGGACATGTATGTCATTTAAACCGGCAAGCGTACCGGGAAGATAGATAGGCGCAAGCCGGGCGCAAGTACAGCCTTCCTTTCCTGCTACGCCCGCCAAGCACAGACCTTGCACACGGCATTCTTCGGGATGCCGTTTTTGCTGCCAGTCCCGCGGCCCTGTGTCGCTGCGGCAGGCGAGCGCCATTCTGCAAACACCCTGCACCGGCAGGAAATATCGCCACTGAGGGCCATGCATACCCTGCTTACCGGCAAATTCGCTTACTATTAACAGATTCGCCATTCACTTTTGTCATACTATTTTCCTGCCATGTTTCATCCTTATGTCGCGACGGCGCTGCCGTTTATCCTGAGTCTGCTGGTCGCCTGTCTTGTTATTGCCGTTGTCTCTATTTTGTATCTGGCGTTTGTCTCGCTCAAAGAGACCAATGCCCTGCTTAAACACCCCTATCTGACGCAACAACCGTTTAACCGCTATCCGCTGGGAATCCGAGGGGCGATTTTACTGGATTATTTTTTGCGTCTGTTTCTGCCCAACAGCACCGTATGGCTTGCCGGCCATGCCAACATCCTGCTGGCGCATGTCAACCCCAAAACGGTTCCGTTGCGCATTCGCTGGCCGTTGCTCGGTCTGTGGGGCGCATGCCTGTTGGGTATTGTTCTGATGATTATATTCTGGGGCCTGATGCTTACGGCCAAACAGTAATACCCTGCTTCGCAGTCGCCGCGCCCGTGCGTTCACGACCGCCCATCAAAAAGGATTGCCGATGACCTTGCAGATCACTCACAGACCCGAAGCGGGGCGTATCGAAGCCACCGTTGAAAACAGCCTTTGCTACATTGACTATCGGCTGCAGGCC
>JBOIGK010000185.1:0-4322 GCA_050742695.1 Advenella sp.
CATGAAAACCCTGCGCGGCGAAGCGCGCCTGACCGAAGCCAACACCCAGGAGATGCTGCGCGAAGTGCGAATGGCGCTGCTGGAGGCCGATGTATCCCTGCCTGTGGTGCGCGAGTTCGTCGCCAAAGTTAAGGAAAGCGCGCTGGGCACCGATGTCACAGGCAGTCTGAACCCGGGGCAGGCGCTGGTCGGGGTAGTGCACAAGGAGCTGACCGCCGTGATGGGCGGCGATTTGGGCGCCGATGCCTCGGAGCTGGATCTGACCACTACGCCGCCGGCCATTATTTTGATGGCGGGCTTGCAGGGGGCGGGTAAAACCACCACCACCGGTAAACTGGCGCGCCTGCTGGTCACCGGCGAGCTGATCCAGAACGGTCGCAAGGTCCCGAAAAAGAAAGTATTGGTCGTCAGTGTCGACGTTTATCGCCCTGCGGCGATTGAACAGCTGCGCACCGTGGCCGGCCAGGTGGGGGCAGATTTCTTTCCCTCTGCGGCCGACCAGAAGCCGCGCGATATTGCGCTGGCTGCGGTCGATTACGCCCGCAAGCATCATTATGAAGTGCTGATTGTCGATACCGCGGGCCGCCTGGGTGTGGACGAGGCCATGATGCAGGAAATCAGCATGCTGCACGGGCTGATCAAGCCGATTGAGACGCTGTTCGTGGTTGACGCCATGCAGGGCCAGGATGCGGTAAACGTGGCCAAGGCTTTCGGCGAGGCATTGCCCCTGACCGGCGTGGTGCTGACCAAGCTGGATGGCGATGCGCGCGGGGGCGCGGCGCTGTCAGTTCGTCATGTGACGGGCAAGCCGCTGAAATTTATCGGGATGTCTGAAAAACTGGACGGCCTGGAAGTGTTCCACCCGGAGCGGATGGCGCAGCGCGTGCTGGGCATGGGCGATATCGTATCGCTGGTGGAACAGGCGCAGCGCAATATTGATATTGCCGAAGCGCAAAAGCTGGCGTCCAAGATCAAGACGGGCGATCGCTTTGACCTGAATGATTTCCGTGAACAATTGCAGCAGGTAAAGAAAATGGGCGATATGAGTTCGCTCATGGAAAAACTGCCGGCGCAATTTGCCCAGGCCGCAGGCCAGATCCAGGGCGGCCAGGCCGAGAAGCAATTGCGTCGCACCGAAGGCATTTTGAACTCCATGACGCCGCAAGAGCGCAGCAAGCCCGAGTTGCTTAAGGCAACGCGCAAGCGCCGTATTGCCGCCGGCGCAGGGGTGCCGGTGCAGGAAGTGAACAAGCTGCTCAAGCAGTTCGAGCAGATGCAGGGCATGATGAAGCAGTTCAAGAAAGGCGGCATGGGCAAGATGATGCGTGCCATGGGCGGCTTAAAGGGCCTCAAAGGCGGCATGGGCGCATTTGGCAATTTCAAGAAATAAGCGGGTTCAATGACGATTGAGCAACGAAGATTGCTCAATTGGATTGAATTGCCATGCAATATATGCTTCGAATTATTCAACAATAATTTGATAAGCGACTGGGTATAAAGATGCATACGCGCAGGTTTTTGCGCGATGCATTTTTTTTGAGTACCCAATATGTCCCTGAGTGAATTTACAGATAGTACGATCGCTGCCGGTGCTGCTACAGGCGCCGCGAGTGCCCATGGCCCGCGCGCCATACCAGCCAAACCCGATTCGGCCGTCTATGCCAGGCTCAAGCGCCTTGGTCGCGTGCAGCGCTTGCGGCGTGTGCTGCTGGTTGGCGCTGCGCTTGTTATTGTTGCCGTGTCTCTGTTTACCGAATCGGCCTGGCGCAACGTCACGCTTATGCACGACCTGATCCAGGCGGCCGGCCTGGTCTTGATCCTGTGCGGGGCGCTGGGGCGCATCTGGTCTTCGCTTTATTTGAACGGTCGCAAGAACACCGAGCTGATGACGCATGGCCCGTATTCGCTCACACGTAACCCGCTGTATGTGTTTTCCATTATGGGCGTGACCGGGATGGGGCTGCTCTCGGGCTCGTTGCTCACCGGCCTGATCAGCGGTGGGCTGATCTATCTGGTGTTCAACTGGGTGATTGCGCAGGAAGAAGACACGCTGGAGATGATTTTTGGCGAACCCTACACGAATTATAAAAAGCATGTGCCGCGCCTGGGCGTGACATTGCGCCACTGGCACAATCCGGAGAATCTGGAAATTTCCATGAAGGCGCTGGGGCGTACCGTGCGCGAAGCCCTGTGTTTTCTGCTGGCCGGGCCGTTTTTTATTCTGTTGAATTATCTGCACAAGGATGACATTTTGCCGGTGCTTGGGCATTTGTTCTGAGGCGCGGATTGATGCGATCAGGGCGGTGCGGCGCGCTCTGTCTCGCCATATCACGCATGTGCTGTATTCAGGATGCAATAAAAAACCCTGCGATATTTTCATATGCAGGGTTTTGTTTGTCTATGCATGCCAATAAGGTCTATGTGAAAACCTAGGGCAGGCATGTTCACATGCCGGTTGTGCGCGATAGGGATATCGGCTCGAGCCGGGGCCTGATGCCCCTGGACAGGGCTCAGGCTGAACACAGGTAATTACTTGGGAATACGCAAAACCTGGCCTGGATAGATTTTATCCGGGTGGCTTAGCATTGGACGGTTGGCTTCAAAGATTTTCTGGTACTGGTTGGCGTCGCCATACTGGTCTTTGGAAATTTTGGACAGGGTATCACCGGATTTGACGGTGTAGAAGTTGGATTCTTCTCCGGCTGCAGCGGCAGACAACTGGTTGTCTACAGAAGCGACGCCCTGCGTATTGCCAATTGCGATTGCAATTTTTTCGGCGTCTGCGGTGCTTGCGGCATTGCCTTTCACCGTGACCTTGTCACCATCAACGGCGATATCCAGACCATCAGCGTTCAGGCCGTGCTTGGCCAGTTCCTTTTTGAGATCTTCGGGGGTTGCTGCTTGCGCTTCGCTGCCACCGAATACTTTCTCGCCGACTTCTTTGATAAAACTGAGAATGCCCATTTGTATGACTCCTTGTTATCGTGAATGACAACTTCACTCAACTTCAATATAGCACGGTTCGTGCGTAGCGCTATTATTCATGGAATACATGACAAACGGAAGACCCCGAAAGTTAACAAATGTTAGATCACGTTAATCGTTTCGCAAAATCCGGCAACGTCGCTCAATGATGGCGAAAAGTTGAACAAATGCAGGTTCGTGACGGCGGGCGCTAAGTGCGAGCTGCGTGTCGCCTTTTGCCGGCCGAAGGTGGATTAATTGTCCTGGGTTGAGGCTGGCGCAATGGGCCAGCACAGCAGGCAGATCGTTAAAATAAAAAAGCCGCGCATTGCTGTCGCGGCTTTTTTTGCTTTCACCAACCGGTTATTCCGGCGCTACTACTTTTTAAAGTGACGCTATTGTTCAGGTGATGCTACTGCTTCGCATAGCGGTCGGTGGCTTCCAGCAACAGCTTGAGAATACCCGGCTCATTAAAGGCGTGGCCGGCATCGGGCACGATATGAAACTCGGCCTGGGGCCAGGCCTTGTGCAGTTCCCATGCGGTTTTGGCCGGCGTGCAGCAGTCATAGCGGCCCTGGATAATCACACCTGGAATATCCTTGAGCAGATGGGCGTTATCCAGCAACTGGTTATCCTGCATAAAGCCTGCGTGCGTGAAATAGTGATTTTCAATGCGAGCGAAGGCCAGAGCAAAGTGATCGGCTATGTAGTTCTGGGTGTTGGACTGATCAGGATACAGCGTAATCGTGCGGCCTTCCCATTGGCTCCAGGCGCGCGCCGCGTTGATCTGCACTTCGCGATCATCGCCGGTAAGACGTTTGTGATAGGCGGCAATCAGGTCGTCGCGCTCCTCTGGCGGGATCGGGGCCACATAGTCTTCCCAGTAATCCGGGAACAGCCATGAAGCGCCTTCCTGGTAGAACCAGCGCAATTCCTCCTTGCGCAGGGTAAAGATACCGCGCACGATCAGCTCGCTCACCTGTTTCGGATGCGCCTGGGCATAGGCCAGCGCCAGGGTAGAACCCCATGATCCACCAAAGACCAGCATCTGCTCGGCTTTGAGCACTTCGGTGCGCAGCCGTTCAATATCGGCAATCAGGTGGGCGGTGGTATTGTTTTCCAGACTGGCGTGCGGCGCAGAGCGACCACAACCGCGCTGATCGAACAGCAGAATGTTGTAATGCTGCGGATTGAACAGTTGGCGATGGTGCGCGCCGCAACCGGCACCGGGTCCGCCGTGCAGGAAAACAGCCGGTTTACCCTGAGGGTTGCCGCAAAGCTCCCAGTACACCTGGTGGCCGTCACCAGTATCAAGTTTGCCGGTCTGATAGGGTTCAATAGGCGGATACATGCAGTGG
>JBOIGK010000186.1:0-2592 GCA_050742695.1 Advenella sp.
TGCCAGAGAAGAAGAAAACGACCGTATGGCCGCCAGCGACGTTGCCTCCATAGAGGCGGAACTGGAAATGGAACCGGAGCAGGACCAGGACCAGGACCCGAAAAACGAAGCTGATGTGCAAACAACGCGACCAACCGGCCCGTCCAACGATTTGCCGCAAGCCTGATCAAGATCGAATGCAAGGCAGTGCTTTGACAGCTTTCGTGCATAAGACAAGCGTTATCTGGAGGGATATCTAATATTGCTTTGTGAATGCTCTGCGAGTGTTCTGTGCGTGTCGCAGCGCCCTGCCTCATCGACTGGTATAGCAAAGAGGCAGCAAGCTGAGCAGCAGAAGGCAGCAATAGCAATAGTCGGCTCGCGCAGCCGGCGCACGTTGCAACCCCCTTTTGCTGCCGCTTTATGCTGCGATGCTGAGCAACCAGCCTGCGACACCACTACAAATAACGACCAACCATGGTGGAACTTTCCAGAACATTAATGCTACAAGCGCGATCAACGCTAATCCGAAGTCATGCGGGCGATAAATGGCACTGGTCCATACCGGCTGATACAGTGCGGCCAGCAGCAGGCCCACGACGGAAACATTGACGCCGGCCAGCGCGGCACGGGTACGCTGATGGTGACGCAAGCGCTCCCAGAACGGTAAGACACCGATCACCAGAAGAAAAGATGGTGCAAAAATTGCCAGCAGGCAAATCAGGCCGATGATCCAGGCAGGCGCACCAGCGTTCATGGCAGCGCCAAGAAAGGCCGCAAAGGTAAACAATGGGCCGGGCACTGCCTGCGCAGCACCATAGCCGGCAAGGAAGGCGTCATTACTCACCCAGCCCGATGGAACCACCTGCGCCTGCAGCAGCGGCAGAACGACGTGGCCGCCGCCAAAGACCAGGGAGCCGGCGCGGAAAAAAGCGTCTACCAAGGCTATCATATGGTTTTGTACGAGTTGGGCTAAAACAGGCAGCCCGGCCAGTAAAACAAAAAACAGCGCAAGACACAGGATGCCTGCCCGTCGGCTTACCGCGACCGGCAATGCATCCAGCGTGCTGTTCTGAGCCGGCTTGAACAGCCACAGCCCCGCCAGGGCAGCAACCATGATGATAGCCACCTGCCCCCATAGGGGAGACGCCAGTAATGCGGCAACGGCGGCGATAGCCATCATGGTAATGCGCATGTTATCCGTACATAGCGTGCGTGCCATGCCCCATACTGCCTGCACCACGACAGCAACGGCGGCAACCTTCAGACCCTGCAGTACACCGGCAGGCATGACATCGGCATAGTTGGATATGCCCAGCGCAAATAGGATCAGGACGATGGCTGAAGGCAGTGTAAAACCGGCCCATGCCGCCACAGCGCCCATATATCCAGCCCTGGATAAGCCCAGTGCAATGCCGACCTGGCTGCTGGCCGGCCCGGGCAGAAATTGGCATAACGCAACCAGATCGGCGTAACTGCTTTCAGATAGCCAGCGCCGTCGGGTCACAAACTCTTCGTGAAAGTACCCCAGATGGGCGATCGGGCCGCCAAAAGAAGTCAGACCTAGACGGAGAAAGACAAGAAACACGGACCACGAAGCGGCTATATCGGTTCGGAGTTGAGGCTCGTTCATGAGGGGCTGAGGTGATTTGATATCGAAAGCGGTCATCATAATTCAAATATGATGACAAAGTCCTCTTTTACTATTCGATTGTGGTCGGCATGCTCTTTTGACAGCCTGAACGCTTCAGTGATTTACTGTTTATGCGCGATGCAGGCAAACCGGCCGTAGCAACACCTGCCAGGGTTTGCACGCAGCCGCATCGCCGCCGTGGTTACTGCAAGGTGATGGCAGAAAATGGGAATTAAAAAAGCCTGCAATGCAGGCCTCTTTTTTGCGGCTATGGGTTCAACATTGTGAATCGCGCCAACGCTGGCGACCTGGCTCTGGCCGGCAAGAACGCCGGAGCGTTGGACATGGAGCCTGGTCGCAGCGCTCGCTGACGATTCAAACGTCCAGTGGCTCGGTCCACTCGTCGATAAATTGGTTGTAATCCGAACGTTTTTTCTGCGGGATAGGCATTCTGGGCGTACCGATGGCAATAAAGCCCAGGAACCGATAGTCAAGCGAATCAAAGCCCAGTCCTGCCTGAAATTCATCAATGTAGGTGGCGATACCGGTACTCCAGAATGCGCCGTAACCCAGCATATAAGCTGCATTCAGGATATTGGTGACCGCGGCGCCGGTAGCGAGAACCCGCTCGGTCTCGCTGATGGCGGTATTGCCATAATCGATATGGCAAGCCACGGCAATGATCATGGGCACTTCACTGAGCCAGGCGCGGGTTGCTGCTTCTTTTTCTGGCGTGAACGGGGTGTCGCTCTGCTGGCGCAGCCCGACGGAAAAGTCGGCGAACTTGCTGATGGCCGGGCCGCGAATAATCTTGAACCGCCAGGGTTGAAGGTTGCCGTGATCAGGCGCTGCCATGGCGGCCTGCAGAATTCGGGCCAGATCATCATCATTGGGCGCAGGCGCCGTAACCAGTTTCATGGAGCTGCGAGACAACAGAAAATCAATGGGTTGAGTCATGAACAATTACCTGAGTTGCAATA
>JBOIGK010000187.1:0-6492 GCA_050742695.1 Advenella sp.
ATTCTGGTGCGTGATGGCGCAGTGGTGATTGCCCTGCTGGCCATGTTGCTGTATCTGTCATGGCAGTTGACGCTGTTTATCTTCATCATCATGCCCATTTCCGTGATTACCACAAGGATATTCGTCAAGCGGCTGCGTCGCATCAATATGAAGACGGTGGATATCAACGCAGAGCTCACCCGGGTCGTCAAGGAATCCATTGAAGGCCAGCGCGTGGTCAAACTGTTCAACGGATACAATTTTGAGCGCGGGCGATTCCTGTCGGTCAACAGCGGGCTGCGCCGGTTTGCCATGCGCTCGGCCATTGCCAGTGCCGCCATGACACCCATTACCCAACTGAGTATTGCATTTGCCGTAGGCATTGTGATTGCAACCGCGCTGTACCAGGGAAGCACCGGCGCCTTGACGGTCGGCTCATTTGCCGCGTTTCTCACGGCCCTGGCGCAAATCTTCGATCCGGTCAAGCGCCTGACCAATGTTGCCGCGCGCATGCAGAAAATGCTGGTAGCGGCCGACAGCGTGTTTACTTTGATCGACAGCACCCAGGAAAACGACACTGGTAAAAAAATCCTGAACTCAGACAACTTGGGTAGCATCTCGTTTGAAAACGTGAACTTTCGGTTTCCCGATGCCACCAGCGATACCCTGAGCGATATCTCCTTTACCGTCAAGCGGGGTGAAACCATCGCGTTTGTTGGCCGTTCAGGCAGTGGGAAAACCACATTGGTTAATATGATTCCGCGGTTTGTCGATCCGGTCAGCGGACAGATTACGATGGACGGCACCAATATTGCCGATTTCACATTGGAGAGCCTGCGTTCACAATTGTCGCTGGTGAGCCAGAGCGTGGTGCTATTTGAAGGCACTATGGCCCAGAACGTGGCTTACGGCTTTTTCGGCGACACCAACGAGGATCGCATACGGGAAGCGCTGGCCTCGGCCAACTTGCTCGATTATGTCAATTCGCTGCCACAGGGGCTGGAAACGCCCATTGGCGAAAACGGTGCCTGGCTCTCGGGCGGGCAACGTCAACGTCTGGCCATCGCCCGTGCCCTGATCAAGAATGCGCCCATCCTGATTCTTGACGAAGCCACCTCAGCCCTGGATAACGAGTCCGAAAGGCAGGTGCAGGCATCGCTGGAAACCCTGATGAAGGGACGTACGACATTTGTGATTGCACACCGCCTTTCCACCGTGCAGAATGCCGATCGTATCCTCGTGTTGGACAAGGGGCGCATCGTCGAGCAGGGAAATCATACCGAGCTCTTGAAAAATAGCGGATTGTACGCATCTTTATATAACATGCAGTTCCGTGACAGCTGATGGCGCTTGAATTACCCGTGCAGTCTTGCGTATCATGCTGATTCCATTACCTATATTTGTATTTGAGATATATTATGACCCAATCCTCTCCCAGCCAGGGCGCTTTCTGGGGATATGAACATCCCGAGGTAAAAGGGCCCAATGCATTGATGTTTTTTACCTGGGATCTGTCCAAAACCATCGAACAGGCATTCAAGGATGCGAACGATGACAACATCAATGACTTTCTGGATACTGCCCAGACCTCGATTGATGCCCTGTTGCAAAAATATATTGAAATCGAAGCAGACCCGGCTACGTTTGATGGCCAGAGTATCCGCCTGCGCTTTGAACAGAGTGAAGAAAGCAATACGCCGCTAATTGCTCTGGAAACCTCGCCTCATCTTGAGGATCGGATCATCAAGATGCAGGCCCGGGTTCAACCCGGTCATAGCTGACCGGCCTTGCAATCGCTCCTGATCAGATCAGGACGATATCGTACATTTCCTGGGAATACCGGTTGTCCACTTCAAGGGTAACCGGTTTACCGATAAAGTCGCCCAGCGTAGCCAGGTACTGGCTTTCTTCTTCCAGAAACAGATCAATCACCCCTTGTGAGGCAATCAGCCGGAATTCCCGGGGATTAAATTGTCTGGCTTCCCGTAAAATCTCGCGCAGAATGTTGTAACACATGGTCTGTGGCGTCTGAATCTGACCGCGCGCGTCGCAGGTCGGGCAGGACTCGCACAGTTGGTGAGAAAGCGAGTCACGGGTGCGTTTGCGCGTCATTTCCACCAGTCCGAGCGGCGAAAAACCGTTAGTTGTGGTTTTTGTGCGGTCGCGGCTCAGGGCTTTCTGCAATTCGGTCAGTACCGCGTCCTGATGGTCTTTATTGTCCATATCGATGAAGTCGATAATGATAATGCCGCCCAGGTTGCGAATACGCAACTGGCGAGCAATGGCGTGCGCCGCCTCCAGATTGGTCTTGAAAATCGTGTCGTGAAAGCTGCGTCCGCCGACAAAGCCGCCGGTGTTCACATCAATGCTGGTCAGCGCTTCGGTCTGATCAATAATCAGGTAACCACCCGACTTCAGGTCTACTCGGCGCGAGAGGGCGGACTTGATCTCTTCGTCTACATTGGCCGTGTCAAACAGGGGCCGCTCCCCGTGATAGTGGTTGATTTTGTTGGAGATGCCTGGCGTATAAATATCGGCCCAGGTCTGCAGTGTTTGCACGGTCACGCGAGAATCGATCTCGATGGATTCCGTCTCGGGGCTGACCATGTCTCGCAAGACCCGCTGCGCCAGCGTCAGATCTTCATAAAGCAGGGAGGGCGCTGCCTGCGTCATGACGGCGGCCTGTATCATGGACCAGCGGCGGGCCAGGTATTCCTGGTCGCGCCCGATTTCATCGTCGCTTGCGCCTTCTGCCTGGGTGCGAATAATATAGCCGCCTTTCTCATTGGCTGGCATGTGGGCTGTGACCCGTTCTTTCAGGCTGTTACGTTCTTCTTCAGATTCAATTTTCTGCGAAATGCCGATATGATTGTCGTAGGGTAAATACACTAGCATGCGACCGGCGATGCTGATCTGGTTCGATAGCCGTGCCCCCTTGTTGCCCAGTGGGTCTTTGATCACCTGTACTAGTAGCGTTTGCCCCTCAAACAGCAGCTTTTCAATTTGCGTGTAAGGAATGCCGGTATTGCGTACTGCACGATTTTCACGCAGGTCTGCAATATGGATGAATGCCGCGCGCTCCAGCCCGATGTCGACGAAGGCGCTTTGCATGCCGGGCAGTACCCGTACGACCCGGCCCAGATAAATATTGCCGACTTTACCGCGCTGTCGCGTGCGCTCAAGATGAATCTCCTGAACGACGCCGTGTTCTATCAGGGCAACGCGGGTTTCAAACGGTGTTACGTTGATCAGAATGTGTCCACTCATATTATTTTCGTCTGCTACGGTTTCGTGGTTGGTGCTGTCAGCTTAGCATGAGATGTCTGCGCAAAGCGACGGCCAGCACACAGGGGTTCATGATAAACAGTATCATAATGCATTGGATCAGGTTCATATTTCAGACAAGGACAAGTGTCGTGAGTGATAGCAACATAAATAAGGACAACGAGCAACAATCGGAACAGGCGACGCATCCCGATGACAGGGGTTATATTTCCACACGGATCCGCCAGCGTATTCGCCAGGCCGGTGCCCGCTTTAATGCCAATGACAATATCGCCCGTTTTATCGAGCCCGGCGAGCTTGAGCTGCTGCAGCAGGAAGTGCAGGAAAAAATGCAGGCGGTGCTCTCCAGTCTGGTCATCGATACCGAGAGCGATCACAACACCAATGAAACCGCCAAGCGGGTGGCAAAGATGTATTTGCGTGAAGTCTTTGCTGGCCGTTATACCGAGGCGCCGCAAGTGACCGAGTTCCCCAACATCGAAAAGCTTAATGAACTGATGATTGTCGGGCCGATTCAGGTGCGCAGCGCCTGCTCTCATCATTTGTGCCCCATCATGGGCAAAGTATGGATCGGCATCATGCCCAACGAGCATTCCAATCTCATTGGCCTGTCAAAATATGCAAGACTGATTGCCTGGCTGATGGAACGTCCGCAAATCCAGGAAGAGGCCGTCAAGCGCGTGGCAGATTTGCTGATGAAAAAAGTAAACCCGGACGGTCTGGCGGTGGTCATGGATGCGGATCACTTTTGCATGCAGTGGCGCGGCGTCAGGGATATGGAATCGCGAATGATCAATAGCGTCATGCGCGGGTCCTTTCTGAATGATTCGGATTTGCGCCGGGAATTTCTGTCGTTGATCAAGGCGCGTTAACGCTGATGCCTAACGCCAGCGCGACAGTGTCCCCAGGCGTGCCCGGCGGTCTCTGGCGTTCGCTCAGATCGCAGCGGACCGGTTAGCGCGGCAGGCCGCGATCACGCGCCCTTGAAGTCGGAAAAAGAGCGATTAAGACAACACAATGACATTGAAGAAACTGAAGCGAGGTTTATCTGGCCGTTTTTTAGGCCAGATGCGGTTGTGTCAGGCCCGTTTTGCCTGCGCCGTCATGCTTGGTGCCCTTGGAGGGCAAGCCAGCTGGGCTCAGCCCGTGCAGGAAATCCCGCAAGTTGTTTCGACGGCCGGCAAGCTCTATAACATCAGATATCAGGACATGGTCTGGCAGATGCATCAATACCGGGTGCTTGTGGCAACCCCGCGATCTGCCCCAGTTGACAAGCGCTTGCCTGCGGCGCTCTATGTACTCGATGGCAATGCCCAGTTTCCGCTTGCAATCAATGCCATTGATGAGAAATGGACTGCCATGTCAGCCAATGCGCAGTCGTCAGCGAGCTTGCCCGTCATTGTCGGCTTGGGATATCCCGAGGCAAAGGCATATCCACTTGCGGCGCGTACCCGTGACTACACCTACGCCACGCCCGGAGAGGCGTTTGCTGCCGGTGGTGGCGCGGCCAATTTTTACGATTTTGTCAGCAATCAGGTCAGACCCTATATAGAGAAGCAGTATGCGACCGATCCGGAACATCAGATTCTTTCTGGCCATTCCTTCGGCGGCTTGTTTGCTCTCTATGTATTACTTAACCATCCCAATGCATTTGATCACTATGTCATAGGCAGTCCTTCCTTATGGTGGGGAAACGGCGCCATCCTGAGCGATGCGCAGGCATTCGCGGTTAAACAGGGGAAGGGTAGCTCGTCAGTTCGTGATTCCTCTGCTATGGATTTTGCTGCTATAGATAGGGGTGTGTTCCCCTATAACTATAAGGACATCCCGTCTGTCACGATCTTGCAGGGCGAATATGAGGAAAATCCCAGGGCCAATCCCAATATCACCCCGGAGCGTCTTGCTCGAATCCAAAAGCGCAATAACAATAAGCAGATCAGTGCGCGTCAACTGGAGGCCTGGTTACGCAAGCAGGGTGTCGATAGCCAATTTATGCTGGTGGCCCGGGGCAATCATGGTGACGTGATTCCGGCTGTTATCGAAACTGCAGCGCTGCGTGCGCTGGAAAACAAAACCGGACAAGCAAACAAGACGAAATAAAAATACACCGGGCAGGGAGCAGGGATGCAGCAAAGGGGGCCATGGACAGTACCGAACGGAAAGATGCAGGATCAATAGGAAAATTCATCCGCCAGCGGGTCTTGTTTGCTGCTTGGGTTCGAATACCGCGGCAGTTTTTCAGTCTTGCTTCTGTTTAAGCGTAAAAAAACTGCCTTCTAATACTGGCGAATACCACGCAAGGATGCTCTTTAACAGTAAATAGAGGCATCAGCGGTACGAAAAGTGGCGTCAGGCGCAATTTATTGGCGGTATTTTCGATCGCTTGCTCTGCCCGCTGTTGCGTTTTTGTTGCAAAAAACGAACGTGAAGCAAGCGGGGTTAAAAAGAATAAAAATTGTCGTAAAAAGGTGAATCTGAATCAAATCATGCGCTTAGGGTTATTACGGATCTTAAAACAGTTGTGCGACAAAAGTATTTTGTGGATTAGGCTTGCCAAGGGTCAAATGGCTTGCTATAGTTTCGATCTTTCCTGCTTAACAAACAACGCAGGGCACCGCAAGAAGGGTACCGCATAAGCGGCAAATTCTTTAGGTAAATCAAAGCGTTGTGAATGTACTTCGGTATGTTTGGGGTAGGGAAGTCGCAGAAGGTGTGGCGAGCAGTTATGAGTGGTTTTTTGTTTTGGGCGGTTGCTTTGGCGACGGTCGATAAGGAAACAGGAAGCCGATCATGAAGAAGTAGAAAGTGAAAATAGTTCTTGCTTTTTGTTTCTAAGTGGTTCATAATAGCGGGCTACGCTACTGAGAAGTGAAGTGGTTTTGTAGTGAGTTTGAAGGGATTTTTTGAAGTGGGTGAGAAAAGAAATTTTCGAGCTGTTGCAAAAAAGCCTTGACAACAAAAACCAGATGCTTCATAATCTCGTTTCTCTGCTGATGACACACAACAGTGTGACAGCGGCAAGAGAGAAAAAGCGGTAAGGTAAGTAAGCAGTTATTTGCCAGGCGGTACAGAATTTAGCAGTATGTGATTCTTACTATATTTAGTATGAACGCCGAATGTGACAGCGCAATGTCACCGCTTACTCCAGTGGGAGCTAAGAAGAAATGTTCTTTAACAACTAACAGCCGATAAGTGTGGGCGCTTGGAATGAGTGCGCAACATGGTCTA
>JBOIGK010000188.1:0-6264 GCA_050742695.1 Advenella sp.
CCGCCATACATAGTGCAGCCCACTGCGGAGCCGTGTGTGCGAAAATCCCGATCCAGCCATCGCGGGTGTTGTAGATACCACCGGGGTGCGTCGTGCAAAACCGGTTGATACCCAATCGCGCTTTGGGGTGACGCCCGTCTTGCACCATGCCGGCCTCCATCTCCACAACAGAGAAGGCAAGCTCATGAATGCTGAGCACATATCGACGGCTTCCGTCTGACTCCCCCAGCAAGGCTGACACCGCGCTCGAAAAAGCACCGATGCCAGCAACAATGTCCGTTTGCAGGTCGTGCGGCAGGTGGGGAGGTCCTTCCACAGCGCCGCTACCGTAAACAGCACCGGCCAATGCGCGGCAAACAGCAGTCGTTCCCACTAATTTGCTGTACGGACCACTTTGCCCAAACCAGGTCAAACACACCTCGATTGGCACGTTTTCGCTGTTGGCTGCTTCACTTGCACCATAAACAGGGCGCTTCAGAACCTCGATGCCTTCACTGAGCGCTCTGGCATCGAGCACCACGTCGCAGGTTTTCGCCAGTCGCGACAGCCATGCCAGCTCCTCGAAACGTTTACCACCCAATGTGACGTTGCGTTTATTTGTGTTGAGCCAGGCGTTCAGCGCGCTTTGCGATTCGATATCGGAGCCAGTCAGCAGCGGAGGTACTGTCCGAAGCACATCTCCGTCTGGATCCTCCACCTTGATGACCTCTGCGCCAAAGTCTGCAAAGAGCTTTCCCGCATAAGCCAATGCTGCTCCATTACCTATTTCCAGGACGCGCAGTCCAGCAAGAGCGAGCTGGCTGGTAGGTTCGTGCTTAATCACAGTCTGTTCCCTCTATTTGTGTGCCGTGCTTACCAGGTGTCGACAAAAGTGCGACGGGGACGACCCGCGCGCAACGACGCCGAAGCGATGCCCTGGCGAATCCATGTCCGCGTTTCGGCCGGGTCGATGACTGCGTCAATTTCAGTGGTGGACGCCACGTTGATGGCATGACCCCGTTCGTATGCGCGGGCCACCAACTGTTCGTAAAGCGCTTGCCGTTGCGGCCCTTCCGGAACGTTGTCGAGTTCCTTTTTGAAGCCCAGGCGGATCGAGCCTTCCAGCCCCATCGGCCCAAACTCGCCAGTTGGCCAGGACACTGAGCAACTAGCCGAACGAAATCCGCCGCCTGCCATTGCCATGGCACCCAGCCCGTAGCCCTTGCGCAGGGCAATGGCGAGGATCGCGACGCGCAATTTGGCTGCGGTCACGAACATACGGGATACATGACGCACCTGTGCCTTGGCTTCTTCGTCGGGGCCAACCATGAAGCCGGGGGTATCGATCAGCGAAATGATCGGCAGGCCATGAATATCACAAAGATTCATGAACCGGGCCGCCTTGTCTGCGGCATCCGCGTCAATGGCGCCGCCCAGATGATATGGGTTATTGGCGATGATGCCCACCGGCTGGCCTTCAACGCGCGCAAGCGCGGTGTGCATGCCGTGCCCGAACCCGGAACGAAGCATCAATACGCTGTCCACGTCGGCAATGCCTTCAATGGCCTTGCGGCTGTCGTAGACGCGCAAGCGATTCTCGGGGACCACGTGTCGCAGTTTCAGTGGATTGGGTGCTGACCAGTCTTTTGTTCTACCTTGAAACATGGAAAGGTAATGCTTGGCGAGCTCAACGGCTTGAGCCTCATTGTCCACGAGAACGTCGATGACGCCGTTGGCAAATTGCACGCTCGCAGGGCCAACCTCTTCAGGCTTGAATACGCCCAGGCCACCGCCTTCAATCATCGCAGGGCCGGCCATGCCGATATTGGAATTCTTGTCCGCGATGATGACGTCACATACGCCCAGGAATGCAGCGTTGCCGGCGAAACATCGGCCGGACACGATGCCCAGCAGTGGAACTTGCCCACTGAGTTCTGCTAACGCTGCAAATGAAGGCTGGTACAGGCCGGACACAAAAGGGAAGTCCACATCCCCCGGACGCCCGCCACCGCCTTCGGCGAACAGCACAAAGGGCATTTCGTCGCGGCGCGCACGCTCGACCAAACGATCGGTCTTGATGTGATTGCGCTTGCCCTGCGTACCAGCCAGAACCGTTGCGTCATAGGCCATCACGGCACTTAACGACTGCTCATAACCGAACTGGGCGCCGTTGATGTTGCCAATACCCGTAACGATGCCGTCAGCAGGTGTGTTGACAATCAGATCCTCCTTCGAGCGACGGCTCGCCTGTGCAGCAATGACCAATGCGCCATACTCGACAAAGGAGCCGTCATCACACAGATCTGAAAGGTTCTCGCGGGCAGTTCGTTGCCCGCGGGCGCGCCGCTTTGTCACCGCGTCCGGGCGAGCCTCGTCATACAGAATGGCATGGCGATCAAGCACTGTCTGCAAATCGGGGCGGATGGTCGCCAAATCGAGGGTTTCAACCGCGGCCTCGGCTTCTGTGCCGTTCAGCGCCTGTTCCAGGACCACCAGGATATCGCCCTCAGCCGTCTGACTGCCGCTGTCGGCCCGTACCTCAACGACTCGCCCATTGAAATCAGCGAGAACGGAGTGCTCCATCTTCATCGCTTCGATGACCGCAATAGGCTGGCCTTTCACAACCGCAGCGCCTGTTCCAACACAGACTTCGACAATGCGTCCGCTCAATGGCGCGCGCGAGGCAACCAGCCCCTGATCAAGCACTTCCTGTACGACATTTTTCGCGGCTGGCGGTGCGGCGGCTGTACGAGTCGCATCGCTCATGAGCAGATCCTGCGCCTGCTGGTCACTTTCGAGCGCAGATGCAGCAGCGACCAAGTCCGCAAGAATCGATTCGATATAACGGGTATGGTTCTTTTGCTGGAGGAAATCATCACGATCCACAAGCGCTTTCAGTAAATAAATATTCGTCGATACGCCCTCTATCCGGAACTCAGCCAAACTGCGTCGCAAGCGCCTGACCACGTTTGGAAAATCATTACTGGTGCTCGATACAATCAGCTTGGCCAGCAGCGTATCGAAAGCCGGCGCGGGACAATAGCCGCTATAGGCATGCGTATCCACTCGCACATCAGGGCCCGCAGGTGGATCAAAACGCTCCAGACGACCGTGTGCAGGTCGGGCCAAGCCGTTGGCGTCCGTGGACTCTGCCGTAACGCGCACTTGAATTGCATAGCCCTTCGTCTGCGGAGGGCTGGCAGGGTTCACACCCAGCGCTTCAAGGCTCTTTCCTTTTGCAATGCCGATTTGCAGCATCACCAGATCGACTCCGGTCACTTGTTCGGTGATCGTATGCTCGACTTGAAGTCGAGGATTGGCCTCGATGAAAACAAAACCCGTTTGTACGCCGCTTTCATCTTCTTCAACGAGAAATTCAAACGTACCAAGGCTGCGATAGTTCACCGTCGACGCAAGCTTGCTTGCCGCTGCAATAATGTCGGTACGCAATTGCGGCTTGAGAACAGGACTGGGCGCGATTTCAACCACTTTCTGAAAGCGACGCTGCAAGGTGCAATCGCGCTCACCCAGCGCGACGACATGTGCGCCGTCGCCCACAATTTGCACTTCGATGTGCCGTGCGCGGTTTACCAGGCGCTCTGCATAGAGGGCATCCACCCCGAATGCGGACATCGCCTCGGAGCGGCAGCGAGCATAGAGTTCAGCGATTTGATCCTTGGACTTTACGACACGCATGCCGCGACCGCCGCCACCGCCCACTGCCTTGATGACGATGCCTACGCCTCGCTGCTCGTCGAAGAACTGCTCGATTTGCGCCAGCGTGGCTCCACCATGCGTGGCCGGCATCACAGGCACGCCGCACTCCCTTGCAAGCTGCAGTGCGCTGCCCTTGTCGCCAAACAAGGCCAATTGCTTGACTTCGGGACCAATAAAGGTAATGCCTGCAGTAGCACACGCTTGAGCAAAATCCGGTCGTTCACTCAGAAAGCCATAACCGGGGTGGATGGCATCGCAGCCCTCCCTTTTTGCTGCAGCGATCATGGCGTCGATATCGATATATGCCGCAGGACCCGCCGCATTCAATGCGACTGAGGCGTCCGCCAGAATGCGATGTCGACAATTGGCGTCATCGCTCGAATGAACCGCCACGCTCTGCATTCCCAGATCACGTATGGCGCGAAGAATGCGAACGGCAATTTCGCCACGATTGGCAACCAAAATTTTCTTCATAATGTCCTGTTTTCCTGATTTCTAGTCTTAATGGTTCTCTTGTTCGCCACTGGCAGTGACACCGCCCAGGTCAAGTAAACGTTCAACGCTGTCGCGGCACCAGTTTGAATACGGCACGTGCAACGGCCAACACTACGCCATCGCCGTCCTGGACCTCGCCCTCGCAAAATGCAATACTTTTGCCCCGTCGTTTGCATGTGGCAATAATGTCTCTGTTCGATTTGGCAGGCGCATAAAAATGAGTCGACATATCAATCGTGGCCGCTCCTACTTTGAGCGGGTCGTGCGCTCGCGCCACAACGCTTAATGTGAAATCCAGTGCACTCATCAACACGCCCCCGTGAATATCACCTCGACTGTTGACGAGCTCGCGCTTCAATTTCAGATGTGTACGGCAACAATCACCTTCCAGGCTGATACTTTGAAGACCAATATGGTGCATGAAGGGCACATCAATGCCAAAGTGCCCCAATTGCAAGTCACCTGCTTCTATCGACAATTCCTGGTTTTTTACACTGTTCAAACTTGAACCCTCTAACCTGCACATCAAAATAAACCAAAGATCATTGGGCCGTGACGTGCGCTTTGTTGACGACCTGTTGCCACTTGTCGAGTTCTGAATGGATAAACGCTGTTACCTGCGCTGGTGGTAACTTCACGGGAATGCAGTTGTTGTCGGCCAACCATTTCATATTCCCCTGCGCGGCATTAGCCTGTTGTGCGATTTGATTGAGCTTGCTTACGATGTCCGAGGGCAATCCGGGCGGCCCGAACAGCCCTACCCAGGCTTGGGATTCATAGCTGGGATACCCGGACTCAGCGATGGTTGGAATGCTTGGCAATGAAGGCAATTGCTGCTTTGATGTGACCGCCAATGCCTTGGCCTTTCCGTTTTGAATAAATGCTGAAGCCGATGTCGCATCCAGAAATGCAGATGGAATCTGCGCGCCAACCAGGTCGGTTATGGCAGGTGCCGCACCTTTATAGGGGATATGACGCAGGTTCGCACCCGTTACGAGTTTGAATAGTTCGCCAGATAAATGCGCTGAACCCCCGACGCCACTTGAGCCAAAGGCGAGCCCTCCCGGCTGCTTATTAACGTAGTCGACAAATTCTCTTACGTTGTTGATAGGCGATTTGGCCGGCACCAACAGCACGTTTGGCGCAAGTGCCAGAATTGCTATGTTTGAGAAATCTTTCTTTGGATCATAGGGAAGCTCCGGTTGCAATGCCGGGTAGATAACGTGTTGCGTCGCCGTGACCAATAATGTATATCCATCGGGTTTTTCCCGCGCAACCACCGCGCTGCCAATTTGTCCGCTTGCCCCCGCTTTGTTCTGCACGACCACGCTTGTCTTCAGTGCTTTACCCAGATCAAGCGCCAGGCGGCGCGCAATCAAGTCCGTGAAACCACCGGGAGCGAACGGCACTATGATGTTGATGGGCTGCCCTGTTGGCCAATCTGCAGCAGCAGCGCTATTTGAAAAGCCCAGCGCCGATGCAGCGATGAGTATCGGAACTACCGAGAACACTCGGCGGTTCAATTTGTAACGTGCCAGCATTTTGTCTCCGAAAATTTTGCCCTTTATTCATCGTTACGCTTATTAATAACGATGCTAGAGCGCTTTTATTGAATGCTTAACTGTTAACTGATACCGTTTGCCCAAGCAGTTAAATCAACAAAGAGCCAGTGTTGGCACTTTTCCAACCTTTGGATGACATGGCAAGCGTTCGGGTTAACACCAGCCGAATCTCTTGGTCAACGAAGAATGGTTTGTCATGCTCATGCGCGTGCAATTCAGTGGTGTAATAGTAATTATCGTGAGTCTGTGACACAATTCACATCTTTCTCTGACAGCTATAGCGGTTCGGCATAGATCTCAATTGGGGTGAACCAACGATGGACTTAAGACAACTTCGGACCGTCCTGGCTATTGCGGAAACGGGTAGCCTGACCAAGGCTGCCGAGCTTCTTCACGTCGTGCAACCGGCATTGTCCAGGCAATTGAAGCAGCTGGAAGACGAGCTGGGTCCTCCACTGTTTGATCGAAATCGTCTCGGAATGGTGCTGACCGTTCCAGGCCGCCGCTTTGT
>JBOIGK010000189.1:0-3121 GCA_050742695.1 Advenella sp.
GTATATTTCAGTGCATTATCCACCAGATTGGCCAGCATGCTGGCCAGCAGATCTGCATCTCCCTGGATATGGCAGTCGCCCTGGACATTCAGTGACAACTGATGATGCCGGTCTTCGGCGAAGGCGCTGTAAAGGTCAATGACATCATCGGCGATTGCGGAAAAATCACAGATGCGAAAGCGTTGCCGATGCACACCGGCTTCAATCTCGGAGATCTGCAATAGCTTCTCAAACAGCTGATTCAGGTTTTCAATTTCCTGAACGGCAAAATGCGTCGCCTGCATCACTTCCTGCGCAGAATGACCGGGCCGCTGCACCGTGCGTAACCTGCTGATAATGCGCGTCAGGGGCGTGCGCAGATTATGCGCAATCGTATCGGACACATGACGCACGCCTTTCATGAGTGCCTCGATACGGTCCAGCATTGAGTTGATTTCGTAGCTCAGATGGTAAAACTCATCGTGGATTTCAGACAGTGGTATTCGCGAAGACAGTTGACCACTGCTTATTTGCGTGGCTGTCTTGTGAATGCTGCTGACGCGGAAGTCGAGTTCGCGCCTGAAAATGAATGTACCCACAATCACCAGCATCAGGGCAACAAACAGCGTGACCAGGCAGGCCTGTCCGATCAATGCGATGGTTCTGTTGGTCTCGGCCAGGTCCACACCGACCACCAGCGTGCTGCCATCATCCAGCATCGACACCTTGAACCTGCCGCTAAGCGCGACTCCCTCGTTGCTCACATCAGCTTCCGCGATCTCTGACAGCCGCGAGACCGGAGCAGCATCCAGGTTGCCGATCACCTTTTCACCAGTCTGATTAAGCAAAAGATACAATCCCTTGTCAGAATCGACATCATCGGACAGGGTAAAGGCCAGTGAACGGATCAACCGATCAGACCCGCCCGCTTCAAAATCGGTCACCAGTCGATGGGTCGTTGAAGCGATTTGCCGCTGCAATTGGGAATGCAACGCACCTACCACCTGCAAATAAATAAATGCCATCAGGACCAGGATGGAAAAGATGGCCAGCATTCCGTAATTGAATGTCAGCCGAAAGGAAATCGAATTCCATGTCCGGTCCAGAAAACGGACAAATTGACCAATCATGACTGCGCGATATCCTGCCCGGTCGTCTGCCCTTGATCCGCGAGGACGTAGCCCTCGCCCCATACCGTATGAATCAGCTGGGTTTGAAAGCCTGTGTCGATCTTGCGTCGCAGGCGACTGATCTGAACATCAATCACATTCGATTGCGGATCAAAACGATAGTCCCACACCGTTTCAAGCAGCATGGTGCGGGTCACGACATTGCCCGCATTTTGCATCATGTGAACAAGCAGACGATATTCCCGGGGCTGCAGGTTAATCAGTTTGCCGCCACGTTCAACCTTGCGGCTGATCAGATCCAGCTTGAGATCGCCAACCCGCAGTTGCTTGACAGTATCGTCGCTGCCGGCACGCCGGATCAGCGCCTCGATCCGGGCGATCAGCTCGGAAAAGGCAAAGGGCTTGGTCAGATAATCGTCGCCGCCCGATTTCAGACCACGAACGCGCTCATCCACGCCTGACAAGGCGCTAAGGACCAGCACCGGCGTCTTGTTGCCCAGCGCGCGCAGCGTGGAAAGAATGGACAGGCCATCAATATTGCCGGGCAGCATCCGGTCCAGGATGATAATGTCCCATTGCTGCTCACTGGCGCGTCGCATGCCGTCTGCGCCATTGCCGCAGACCACAGCATCGTGCCGCAACTCATTCAGGCCATTGGCAATATATCGTGCGTTTTCATAATCGTCCTCAATGACCAAGCAGTGCCACATGAGCGTACCCCCGTTCCTATGCATTTTGTCGGCGTTGCACCGCCACCTGAGCATCATACAATTTCATGCCGGCACGCGTGCCGTACCGACCAGAATTCCAATATACATTTTTATTCAAATGCAATCATGACAAAACGGTAATGTTTTCGTCATCCACTGCAAGACTTTTGTCTCTATACAATCTTCTGTCTATACACCTGCAATTTTAGTGGAGACTTAAAAGGTAAATTATGCAGATAAAAAATCAACAGGACTTCTGGTCCGGCCTGATGTTTGTGGCTATCGGACTGGGATTCGCCATATTTTCCGTCAGCTATGACATGGGCACGCCAAGCCGCATGGGTCCAGGCTATTTCCCTTTCTGGCTGGCCATCTGTATGGCATTGCTGGGCGCGATTGTTACCGTCAATTCCCTGCGCGGCAAGCCGGCCGAGGACAGCGCCGTCGGCCATTTCGACTGGGATATTCTATTTCTGATTATTGGCAGTATCAGCCTGTACGGCATTATGCTGGATCACCTGGGGCTGTACATTGCCACTCCACTGCTGGTCATTTTTTGCAGCCTGGCCAGTCATGAATTCAGCCTGACAATTGCTGTGGGCAATGCCATCTTCCTGACCGTATTTGCCTGGCTGGCCTTCGTCAAAGGCCTGGGTCTGATATTCCCGCTTTGGCCTGAACCCATTGCCGAATGGAGCACCCTGGCGCAGATCACGATCCCGCTGGGTATCGTGATTGCAGTTGTCATGCTGATACGTCGGATCAAAGGAAAATAATCATGCTGGACTTATTACAACATCTGGCCCTGGGGTTTTCGGTCGCTTTTACGCCTGAAAACCTGGCCTATGCCCTGCTCGGATGTATTCTGGGCACCCTGATCGGCGTTTTGCCCGGTATCGGCCCTGTACCCACGATTGCCATGCTGCTGCCGTTAACCTACATTCTGCCGCCTACCGCCGGCCTGATCATGCTTGCCGGTATTTACTACGGTGCACAATATGGCGGCTCGACAACGGCTATTCTGGTAGCCCTGCCTGGCGAGACATCAGCGGTGGTTACCGTACTGGACGGCCACCAAATGGCCAAGAACGGTCGGGCCGGCGCTGCGCTGGCAATCGCTGCTATGGGTTCGTTCTTCGCAGGCTGTTTTGCGACCCTGTTGCTGGCCGCCTTTGCGCCACCTCTGGCAGAGGTTGCCTTCAAGTTCGGGCCGGCCGAGTATTTCTCGCTCATGGTACTGGGTCTTGTCGGCGCCGTGGTACTGGCCTCTGGCTCCCTGCCCAAAGCGATCTGCATGATTCT
>JBOIGK010000190.1:0-9849 GCA_050742695.1 Advenella sp.
GTCCAAGACTTCACACTAAGGCGTCGCAGCAGATGCTTTTGAACAATCCCTTGGCCAAAGTACCAATGGTCAGTTCAAAGTTCAGCAGTTCCCCAACAGCGCGCTGGGCGGTGAACGAGAAGTAATCGAAGGGTTGCAACTGGGCACCATTGATGCGGCCGTTGTGTCTACCGGCGCAACACTCAATTTCGTTCCTGAAACGGGCGTCATTGACATTCCCTTCCTGTTTCGCGACCTGGACCACGCCCGCAAGGTGCTGGATGGCCCGATCGGCCAGAAGCTGCTGGCCGATTTCCCGGCCAAGGGCCTGATCGCGCTTGCGTGGGGTGAGCAAGGCTTCCGTCACCTGACCAACAACGTGCGCGCAGTTAAAACACCGGCTGACCTGAAGGGTCTGAAAATTCGCACAACGGAAAACCCGATCCACATAACCGCCTTCCGCAAGATCGGCATGTTGCCTACCCCCATGGCCTGGCCCGAAGTTGCCACGGCCTTGCAACAAGGCACCATTGACGGCCAGGAAAACCCGATTTCCGTGATCGTATCGGCCAAACTGTCGCAAATGCAAAAATACCTGTCGCTGACAGCACACGTCTATGGTCCTGCCCTGATCCTGGTCTCACCTTCGGTTTATGAGGGCCTGTCAGACCAAGACAAGACCAAATTCAAAGAGGCCGGCCTGGCCGCAGCCAAAGCCATGCGCGCATTTGTCGACGACGTGGAAACCAGTGGCGTTGAAACATTGAAAAAAGAAGGCATGCAGGTGCAAGACAAGGTTGACCACGACGCCTTTGTCAAGGCGGTGGAGCCGGTCTATCCCGAGTTCTATAAAAAATTCGGCAAGGAACTGGTCGAATCCATCCGCAATACCAAGTGATCCTTTACCTGATCACGGAGGCTTGAATGAGCACATTGACTCGCTTGCTGGACAGTACCCTGTTTCGTCTGATTTCCTTCATTGCCCAGCTGTTTCTGGTGTCAGCGGTGTGCGCCTCTTTTTACCAGGTAATCGCGCGTTTTATCCTGCAGGAACCCTCAGACTGGAGTGAGGGCTGGACCCGCACTGCCATGATCTGGCTGGTCCTGCTGGGCGTGGTGCTGGCCTGCCGCCAGGGCGCCATGCTCAAAGTGGAAATGCTTCACTCCTTGCTCAAAGATCCGTGGCAACGCCGTCTGGAGCATCTGGTCATGCTCATTATGGCGGGCTTTTTCGGACTGATGACCTGGATCGGCATACTCATGACGTACCGGGTGCGCTTTCAGACCATTCCAAGCCTGGGCATCTCCATTTCCTGGATTTATGCCGCCATTCCCGTCGGGATGGCGCTGGCCTTGCTGGCGGTCATTGTGCAATGGGCCAATGCCAGGAAAGAATCCCAGGAAGAAGACCTGACGCTGCTGTAACAGTCGTGATTGCGATTGGGGATCTGTAGATCCGTAGCAACCTGCCTGCAAGACGGACAAACGGACAAAATAGCCAGCCCGGATCCAGACGCTGAAACGCATCATGACGTTGTACCTCGGCTGTGGTTACAGACCACGACCGGTTTTTAGCTCCATCCACATTTCTACCGCCTTCGAGACAGATTATGTCGCAATTGATGATTTTATCCATGCTGGTCTGTTTTGCGCTGACCATCCCGGTCGCCGTATCCATCGGGCTGGCAAGTCTGTTCGGCGTGTATGTGGCCGGCATCAACTGGCTGGTGATTGCCCAGCAGATCTTTGCCTCGCTGGATAAATATCCTTTGGTAGCCATTCCCTTTTTTATTCTCGCCGGCAACCTGATGGAGGCCGGCGGCATTTCGGAGCGCCTGGTCAATTTTGCCAAAAGCCTGGTCGGCTCGGTACAGGGCGGACTGGCCATGGCATGCATTATTACATGCATGATTTTTGCTGCAGTGGCCGGCTCCAGCGTCGCCACCACGTTTGCGGTAGGCGCAATCCTGATTCCGGCCATGGTGCGCCACGGCTATCCCAAACCATTCTCGGCGTCGCTGCAGGCAACCGCCGCCGAACTGGGCGTGATCATCCCGCCTTCTATCCCCATGATTCTGTTTGCCGTCTCCACCGATACATCGGTGGGCGAGCTGTTCATCTCCGGTATCTTCCCGGGCATACTGATCGGCGTTGCGCTGATGTTGTATGTCTGGATTTATGCCAAACGTCATGGCTATGGCAAGCAGGATGGCGATGGGCGCTTACCGGTGCTCAAGGCGTTCCGACAATCGTTTCTGGCGCTGCTGATGCCGGTCATCATTCTGGGCGGAATCTATGGCGGCATCTTCACGCCGACCGAAGCATCGGTAGTTGCCGTGGTGTATGCGCTGGTTGTCGGCACCCTGGTCTATCGCCGAATTTCATTTAGCATATTGACCGAAACGCTGCACCGGACCGTCATTTCCACGGCGATTATTATGTTTGTGATCGCCAATGCGGGCCTGTTCGGCTTCCTGCTCAATCGCGCCGGGGTACCTAATATGCTGGGCGAATGGCTTAGCCACATATTCAGCGACAAAGTCACCTTTCTGCTGGGCGTCAATGCCGCCCTGTTCATTATTGGCATGTTCATTGAAACCTCTGCATCCATTGTGGTGCTGGCGCCATTGCTGCTGCCGGTCGCCCAGCAGTTCGGAATAGATCCGACGCACTTTGGCATTATCATGGTGGTCAATCTTGCCCTGGGCATGATTACGCCGCCGTTCGGCGTCAATCTGTTTGCTGCATGCGCCGTGGCAAAGCTGCCCATAGAACGACTGTTCAAGTCACTGATCCCGTTCGTCGGCGTGATTTTGCTGTGCCTGATGCTGATCACCTACGTGCCGTGGATCTCCCTGGTCCTGCGTGATCTGGCATACCGTTAACGGTATACCGCCAGGGATCGGCTGTCCCGGGCGGCGCGGCCCGGCGATTCAGGTAAAATAGGCCCAGACCCTCAGTCTTCAAGAAGATACCGCTGCCCCATGGCCATTCAAAACGACGCGCTCACCAGCGCCGCCCCACGCATTGTCTCTCCGGAGCCCCTGACCCCGAACGAAGAGTCCATTGAACGCGCCCTGCGTCCCAAGGCGCTGGACGAGTACGTTGGCCCGGTACGGGTACGGGAACAACTGGAAATTTTCATTTCGGCTGCGCGCATGCGCAAGGAAGCGCTGGACCACGTGCTGCTGTTCGGGCCGCCCGGCCTGGGCAAAACCACGCTGGCCCACATCATCGCGCGGGAAATGGGTTCGCAACTGCGGCAGACTTCCGGCCCCGTGCTGGAGCGCCCCGGCGATCTGGCAGCCATGCTGACCAATCTGGAAAAAAACGACGTTCTGTTCATTGACGAAATTCACCGGCTTTCACCTGTTGTGGAAGAAATTCTGTACCCTGCACTGGAAGACTTCCAGATCGATATCATGATTGGCGAAGGCCCGGCCGCGCGCAGCGTCAAAATCGACTTGCAACCGTTCACGTTGGTAGGCGCCACGACCCGCGCAGGCATGCTTACCAATCCACTGCGCGATCGCTTCGGCATCGTCTCGCGCCTGGAATTCTATAACACAGAAGAATTAGCTCGCATTGTGTCGCGCAGCGCTCAACTGCTTAATGCAGGCATCACGCCTGAAGGCGCCCACGAGATCGCGCGCCGTTCGCGCGGCACCCCGCGCATTGTCAACCGGTTGTTGCGCCGCGTGCGCGACTATGCCGACGTGCGCTCCAACGGTGTCATTGACAATGCCGCGGCAATGGCTGCCCTGGCCATGCTCGACGTTGATCCGATGGGGCTGGACCTGATGGACCGCAAGATTCTGGAAACCATTGTGCATAAATTCGATGGCGGACCTGTCGGCATTGATAATCTGTCGGCGGCCGTGGGCGAAGAGCGCGATACGATTGAAGACGTGATCGAGCCCTACCTGATCCAACAGGGATATATTCAGCGCACATCCAAGGGGCGCGTGGCGACCCTGACCACCTGGCAGCATCTGGGCTGCACGCCGCCAGAAGGCTCGAACAAGCCGCTGTTCTGAGCATCGCGGCCGTAACCGCCATGGCTGCCACAGCGCCGGTCCTGCCGCTGCGCACACTTTTGACGCCATCCCTTCGCTTCAGCCGTCCACGGCTCGTGGTGATCTGCTCAGCCTTGTTAATCTACCAGCGGCGTGGATTGACGCCAAAGCGCTTTTTAAATGCCGTGGAAAAATTGCTGCTGTGCCGGTAACCGGCAAGCATGGCCACTTTTTCCACCGCTTCGCCCTGCTCCAGATAACGCTGCGCCATCTGCAGCCGATATTCCTTCACACATGCCATGATAGACGTATTGAATTTCAGTTGAAATTTCTTTCTGAGCGCACTCTCGCCCATGCCGGTAAATTGCGACATCGAGCGTATGGTATGTGCTTGCCACGGCTCCCTGTGGATATATTCGCGCAGCGCGCCCAGTCGCTCATGATCCTGTCGGCTTAACCGGTCGTTGTTCTGCCATTCGGCCGGCGCGCTAGGCGCTGCCCTGACCCGGGCCAGCAATTGCAACCCCAGCGCCTCATATATCAACGGGCCGACACTGTCGTCCTGCGCCATCTGCAATTGCAACCGCACAGAGTCCAGAAATGCGTCATCCTGTTGGGCCACGGCAAACGTGGGTGGTGCCGCATCCAGTATGGGCAGAAGTCTTTCGGTATAGGCATTCTGTTCAATCTGGGTCTGGTCCACCAGCACATCCAGCGCCGCCAGCCGCATCCCGGGCAGGTAGTGGGTCTGCATGCGCTCATTGCGATAGCTGGTATTGATACCGCAAGCTGGCCCCACGGTCTGCAAGGGCGAACGTTCACGCCCGATACGCAGCTGGCCGTTGAGCAGCATGGCAAAAGAATACGCCTCCTGCACGCGTGACTGGGCGTGATAGGGCACCAGGAAATGCATATCGGTATGCAACAGCGTCACTCCCTGGCACAGCACATATTCGCGCACCTGACCGTATGCCAGGGTCTCCTGGTGGCGACTCGGGTCCTGCACAATGGCCTCGGGCAGGTAATGCGTTACCCCGTGCTGCTGGCCATATTGCACAAAATCGGCATAGGTAAAGGTTCTGGTCATCGATTCGGGCGCCCATGTGTAGACAGTTTTGCAACAAAAAAACTGTGCTTTCTGACATATTTCATATGAATTATGACATTATTTCTATAATTGACGAATTATAAATAACAATCATTCTTATTTGTGTTGCTTATTGCCTTTAAGGATATTTTTCTATCATGACCCCGTCCATGGTTCGCTTTTCAGCGGTACCTCGCACTCTGTATGTCGCCGTCCTGGCTGTGCTCTCTGTTTCCGGCGCCCATGCCCAGACGCAACAAGAACAGGAACAGGTCAAAACCACACCTGTCGCCCAATTGGGTATTATTCGCGCGACCAGCGACGCAACTTCAACCGAACCCACCATCGGTTTTCAATCGACGGTCAGCCGGGCGGCCAGCCGGGCCGACATGGACTGGAAAGAAACGCCGCACTCGGTTTCATCCCTGACACGGGATCGCATTGATGCCATTGGCGCCTCTACGGGAACCGATGCGCTGCGCTATACGCCCGGCGCCTTCACGGGACTGGTGGGCGGCGCAACCCGCTACGATTACATCAGTCTGCGCGGCTTTAACGAAAACAGCACCGACAACCTGAATCTGGATGGCCAAAAGGTCCTGAGCGACTCGGGCACCTATAGTTCGGTACAAATTGATCCGTACACCCTGGAGCGCATCGACGTTTATCGCGGCCCTACCAGCGTACTGTACGGCCGCAACTCACCGGGCGGCCTGGTCTCCTACAGTTCAAAACGACCGCTGGATGAGCCTTACCACGAAATCACAGCCGGCATCGGCAATATGGGGCAAACCCAGCTTGGCTTTGACATGACCGGCCCGATAGACAAGGAAGGCAATGCCGCCTATCGCGTCGTGGGCATCACACGCAACAGCAAGACTCAGTTCGACAACAACCGGGTCGAACGCTATACGCTGGCGCCGTCACTGAAATTCAGACTGGGTGAAAACAGCCGCCTGCTATTGCAGGGCTACTTCCAGAAAGACCCCAGCACCGGTTTTCATAGCGGCTTCCCGGCAGATGCAACAATCAATACCGATCACAATGGCCGCCGCATTTCCCCGGAATTTTCGGACGATGATGAAGGCGGAAAATTCAGCCGCACACTGTCCATGCTGGGCTACCAGTTCGAACATGATTTCACGCCGAACCTGACGTTCAAGAACTCGTTCCGAATGACCAGCCTGAAATCCAAAATGGCCCAGTTCTATGGCTACGGCTGGTACGATGAAAACTCGCTGAACCGGTACTATTCCGGTGGCTACGAAGAACTCGAAGCGCACCAGTTCGATACCAGCCTGACCGCGGTCTTTCACACCGGAGCAGCCTCACATGAAGTGATTGCAGGCTTTGACTATCAGCATCGCAACGTAACTGGTCAATGGGATACAGGCTCGGCCAATCCGCTGGATGCATTCAATCCGGTATATGGCAATCCAGGGCTGAACATTACTTACAGCGAACCGTTTGACCGCACACTGGAGCAATTCGGCATGTATTTGCAGGACACGGTCCGCTATGGCGCGCTCACCGGCCTGTTCAGTATTCGTCATGATATCGTGGACCTGGATAACCGCAATCCCCTGCTCAACACCAAATCCGGCTACAAGGGCAGCAATACCACGTTTCGCGCCGGCTTAAGCTACGCCTTTGACAATGGTATTTCGCCATACGCCAGTTACAGCGAGTCATTCAACCCCAACGGTTACACCGACATCAACAACCAGGTGCTGCCGCCGACCGAAGCCAGGCAATATGAAGCAGGCGTAAAATACCAGCCGAACGAGCATGTCATGCTGTCAGCCGCCTACTACGATCTGAAGCAGGAGAACGTTGCCGCACGACACTCTTCGGCTACCAGTTACTACGTGCCGCTGGGCGTGGTGCATTCGCGTGGCATCGAGCTGGAAGCCAACGCCAATATCACCGACAATTTCACCGTCATGGCCAGCTATACCATGAACAACATGAAGCTGAAAAAAGGCGACAATGCCGGCAACCGGCCATTTCAGGCGCCCAAGCAAATGGCCAGCCTGTGGGGCCGCTACCGCATGAACAACGGGCTGGCCTTGTCGGCAGGCGTACGCTATGTTGGCAAGAGCTGGGCGGACAACGAGAATACCGTGCGGGTTCCAGCCTATACCCTGCTCGACCTGGGTGCAGAATATGATCTGGGCCGCATGAATTCGAATCTGAAAGGCGCCACCGTCCGCCTGAATGTGAACAACGTGACCGATAAGACCTATGTGGCCTCATGCGCCACCACCAACTTCTGCTACTATGGGGAAAAACGCAATATCAAGGCGACCTTCAGCTACAAATGGTAATCCAGGAAGACATCTCCTTCTATGAGCAATTGCAACAGGCGCTTGGGCGCCTGTTGCCTGTTTCAACGACGCCGCTTTGCGGCCCTGCCGACCTGACCTTTGGCCAGGTGCGGCAGGATGCATTGCAATTGCTATATGACGACGTAGCGCGGCTTCATCCCGAGGCTGGCCGCCACTACTGGAACGCCCATACCTGGCGCACCTGCATGTGGGTGCCTGTATATACGACCATTCTTGCCTACGAACACCATCGCTGCCTGGTCGATTCTCGCCAGTTGCAGGTGCATTTTTCTGACGGCCTGGCCCAACAGGCCTACCTGCCCGAACACGCGATCACGCACAATATTGCAGATGAAATAAAGGCAGCGGCTGCGCTAGCCGACAGCCTGGAACAGGTTCGCCTGGCCTTGTGCAATATCACGCCGGTGGCCGCCAAACTGGCCGGGCGCCATACCGCAGACAGCGTGCTGGCTGCGTTGCTGCTGTACTACCATGATCTGCCGCAATACAGCACCGCCCATATTCGCGCCCGTGGCCATGTCTGGTTGCAGGCGATCGGGCTGCCGGCAGAAAGCGGTTATCTGGATATTGATATGAGCCGCTACAGCCTGCCGGACCGGCTGTCGCTGAACCGTCGCGTCTGCTGCCAATACTTTCGCTGTCCGAATGCCAAATTGTGCAGCAATTGCCCCAAGATCCCTATGGAAGAACGCCTGCCGCTATTGGCCAGCGAATGGGCAGAACACGATCGCGCACACGCCGAGAGTGACACATAAAACGACGCATAAATTCAAAATATAGCAGAACCGACAGCAAGGACCCCTTGTTTTAATTGACTGGACAAGCGCGCAATCATTGACATCCTGCCGCAAGGCTAAGCCGGTTTCTGGTCCCGGCAGAAGCTCAGATTGATATTTACTGCAAACCGAAACGCTTGAGATTTTCAAGCTCGTAGGGTGCATCTTCTGCGGGATATCTGAGCGTCGTATTGCCCTTCTTTTTGGCAATCGACCAAATAATACTTTCTCCCGCGGGAATCACATCCGGTTGCTGCTTGTAAAGAGGATCGGCATAAGCAATCTCGGTATCGATCCACTCCCAGCCATGCGCCTTGAACGCAGAGATGATATCGGCAAGCGATTGAGCATTGATTTTATTCGTGTGAAGCAGCATCACATGCTTGGGAGAATAGCCCAATGTCTTTTTTCCCAGCTCATCATAGTAATGCGCGCGGTCAAGCAAGTGTCTGATGTACGCTTTTTTCAAGCGAACAAGACTGCCCGTATCGCCTGCTTTTTCATACGCCAGATACCGTATATTGTAGAACCAGTCGCTGGCGTCGATGCTCACCGCACCGGATCGATAGCCCCTATCATTCAGCCAACGGCGTACAGCATCGCGCTTTTGCCTGGTGTCGCCCTCTTTCAAAAAGGGAAACCGGTAACGGGCTGTCCAGCCGGCAAGGGTTTGCAATTGGCGTTCGGCGCCAGCGATTCCTTCAATATAGTCTGCTGCACTCACGTCCGCTTTATTCAGATTCAAGTGCTGTTCGCTATGGTTGCCAATCGCGTGGCCGTGCATACCCCATTGGGCAACCAATTGCAGCCCGGCACTGCCTCCCAATTTAATCAGGCTTGGGTAAATGATTGCATGAATATTGGATTCTCGTAATTGAGAGAGCAATGCCTGGTTAATCGTGACCGCCGCTGGGTTTGTATCCGGATTCAGGCCATCGTCGAAGCTGATAGATAACTGCTTTGCATGAACACAGGAACCGGCGACCACAGCCAGCGCCAAAACAAATCTGGAAAAAAAAAGTCTGGAAATACGACGCATGCGAATTTACTGTTTTTGAGGTTAATGGCGCAACACCATAAGACACTTACTGCGGTGTCCGATGGTGCAGGATTGACGCCTTGAGATTGGCATTTCGCATTGAGGGTAGCAGACAGCAGCACCCGGCAACACCAGGAAAAGCGTTTTTATTCCAGCTCGTCCAGAAACGTAAGTATCGCCTCGCCATAGGTATCCAGCTTGTGCTGGCCGACCCCGTTGACGGCCGCCAGATCGCTGAGCGTGCTGGGCTCCAGTTCAGCAATTTGCGCCAGGGTATCGTCCTTGAAAATCACGTAGGCCGGCACGCCATGTTCCTTGGCAATGTCGCGCCGCCATTGTCGCAAGCTTTCAAATCGCGCTTGCGCGGCCGGCAACAGCACGCGAACTTCACGCTTGCCACGGGGCATGATATTGCGTGACTTTGCTGCGGCCCTGGCCGATTCCTTGCGCATCATCAGCACCTGCTCACCCTTGAGCACGCTGCGGCTTTTTTCGGTAAGCGCCAGCGTCCCGTAACCGTCGCCATCGACCGTGACAACATTGGCCGCCATCAGTTGTCGCAGCACACTGCGCCAGCCCTGCTCGGAAATATCCTCGCCAATAC
>JBOIGK010000191.1:0-3100 GCA_050742695.1 Advenella sp.
CAGAATGTGATCAGATTTGATTGCGGTCGTGATCGTGGCATATTCGGGCAGCGCGAACATCGGGTTGTCTCCTGTTGGTCGGCTTGCTATCAATAAAATAGAAATAGTAATTGTACGTACATTGTAAATAATCCAATTTCAATTGCAATAGACAATTCTGATATTAAAGATATAATTGTACGTACATTCAATGTAAGCATTGCCTGCTCATTGCAGGCATGGCTATGCTGTATCGGGCGATAGATTTCTTCCGTGAAGCGGCGGCCGTGCAGGGCAGGAACGTTAACCCAGACAGGATCCGATGACAAAACGCCTCCCGCGCTATGCCTGGCTTCATCAGACGCTGCTCAATGATATTGAGAGCGGGCGGTATGGCGTAGGCACGCAGTTGCCAACAGAACATCAACTTTGTCATATTTATGGCGTGAGCCGGCACACAGTACGGGAAGCAACCCGCCGTCTGGCGCAGGCCGGGCTGATTACGCGAACGGCAGGTTCCGGCACCGTTGTAATTGCCAGTCGCCCGGTTGCTGCAGAGCCGGTCTTTGTATCTGCCTTCGGTTCTTTGCAAGACTTGATGCGATATACAGAGCAGACCCGACTGGAAGTATTGGGCGAACAGCTTATCACTCTTGACGCGTGCGAAGCGGCAAGGTTGCACGTGCCGGCCGGGGTGGAACTGCTGATGCTGCATACCAATCGCCGTCTGGTACGGGACGGCACCGTGATTTCGTATACCCGTGTCTATTTGCCACCGGAGTTTGCTGGCGTGCGGGACAAGCTGACCGGCAATCATCCCAGCGTGTTCAGCATTCTGCAGTCCGAATATGGCCAGCAAATTCATAAGGTGAGTCAGCAAGTTGTTGCCGAAAGGGTGCCGGAGTCGGCAACAGGCCTGGTCGATTGCAAGCCGGGAGATATGGCGCTTGGAATACTAAGAGTATATTTTGATAACGCCGGCCGGCTTTTGACTGCTTCAGATAATTTTTATATACCAGACCGGTTTAGCTTGATGGCCACCTGGGAACGACCTTGAAGCAGGATGCCTTACCTGACGCTTTTTAAGTGCTAAGCCAATAAGCACCTGAGACAACAATATTATAAACGGAGACATAAATGAGAAAACTGCTCGCGCTGTTCCTGAACCTGCTTGCCTTGTTGCCCCTGGCTGCTTATGCTGCGTACCCTGAAAAAAGCGTGCATATCACGATCCCCTACCCGAGCGGCCAGACGACGGATATTATCGGGCGACTGCTGGCCGAGCAGCTATCGAAGCATTTGAAACAGCCTTTTGTGGTGGAAAATAAAGGTGGTGCGGGTGGTATCATCGGTCTGGAGGCGGCCAAACGCGAAAAACCAGACGGCTATCGTTTGCTGATCGGAGCTTCGGGGCCGCTGGCCATCAACCCTTCGCTGTACACCAACCTGCCATATGACACGCTAAAAGACTTCAAGGCGGTGGGGCTGGTTTCCAAAGTGCCGCTTTTTCTGGTGACGCGCAAGGACGTTCCGGCCAACACGGTGCCGGAACTGATCAGTTATCTGAAGCAGAATGACGGCAAGATCAACTATGGTTCCGGAGGCGTTGGCTTGACCAATCATCTGACAATGGAAATGTTCAAGCACCAGACTGCACTGAACCTATTGCATGTCCCTTATCGCGGCGCGACCGCAGCCGTTGCTGGTCTGGTCGGGGGCGACACCTCGGTCATGTTCGAAGCTGCACCGGCGATCAAGCCCCTGGTTCAGGACGGTCGTCTGAAGGTATTTGGCGTGGCCAATAAAAGCGGGTCCCAGGCATTTGCCGGCGTAAAGCCACTGGCGGAACTGGGCGTGCCTGGTTTTGATGCAACGGCCTGGATCGCGCTGCTTGCTCCTGCCGGTACCCCGGACGATACGGTACGGGTTTTGAACGACGCCATGCAAAAAATCCTGCAGGATCCGCAATTGAAAAGCAAATTGGCGACCATAGGCAATGAAGTATTCATTGCCTCGCCGCAGGACAGTCAGGCATTTATTGAAAAAGAAATTAAATTCTGGGGCGAGGCTGCAAAGGCATCTGGGGTGAAACCCAGTAAACTATAAGGCACCAATGATCGTATAGCGTTGTGGCCGCCGGTTGTGACCAGATGAAAATGCTGGTCATGCTGTTGGTATGCTGGCTGTGATTTTTGTCTGTGGCGGGCAAGTAATAGCAATTGATACGGCGCCACGGTCATGGCGTGCCTGTGCACATCGTGCGCATGCACCATGCTGCAAATACACTATTATGGTAACGGGCAACCCGGGCCGGATAACGTACACGTTTGCCGGTTTTGCGTGTTCAATCACAAATGTAGATGCCGATTGCTCTTGCCGTTCTGACTGGATCAGGAGAATCATCATGTTGGAAAAAAGCGCAATTATTCCCTGTCTGCGATACAAGGATGCGCCCGCAGCGATTCGCTTTCTGTGCGAGGCATTTGGATTTACCCACCACGCGATCTACGCGGACGAAAAAGACCCGAATATTATTCATCATGCCCAACTGGTTATTGGTAACAATATGATCATGCTGGGCAGTGATCGGGAGTCGCCGGCCAAGGATTTGTACCACTGGCTGACCCCCGACGAGGCCCGCGGAATCACCATGTGCATTTGCATGCACGTTGATGACCCCGATGCCCACGCTGAGCATGCAGCCAAGTGCGGCGCCATTATTATCCAGCCGCCTTATGATAACCAGGGCTATCCGGGGCGTTCATATGATGCCAAAGACATGGAAGGAAATATCTGGAATTTCACCAGTTATGATCCGTGGCAGACGCCGTGACTGTGCAGCACTAACACAAGCGCCATAAGGAACTCACAATCCGATACATCATTTTCCGATAAACCGGGTGGCCGGCTATTGTCTATGGCGCTGATCTACAGTAAAACCATGGCTTGGGAGCCTGTCAGCATAAAGATAATATGACCGAAGAAACGGCAGACAACCGGCTGACCTATGCGGCGTTTATCAGTTACAGCCACGCTGATAACAGACAGGAGGGGCGCAAATGGGCAGACTGGCTGCATCACGAACTGGAAACCTACGAAGTGCCTGCCGATCTGGTGGGCA
>JBOIGK010000192.1:0-3259 GCA_050742695.1 Advenella sp.
AATACCTACTCTGCAGCCGGAGGTCCGACCTCAGCGACCCAGCCTGGTCGGGTGCGCTCCATTGCCCAACCACGAGCCAAAACAGACCAGGCCGTGGCCGAATGCCGCAAGCTATATAACAACAAGCCAATGCCCAGCACTATCCAGGCGCCTGCCCAGGATGGCGCATCGGCTGCAACCGGCAAAGCCGGCAAAGCAACTCAGAATTAATGCATGAATACCTCATCCAGCTCTAGCCTGCAGACCAATACCATTGACAGTCTGGGGCAGCTCAAGGCCATTGGCCTGCAAAAAATATACAATGGCCGCAGCGTGGTCCAGGACGTCTCCATTTCCGTGTCCAGCGGCGAAGTCGTCGGCCTGCTCGGCCCCAATGGCGCCGGCAAAACCACCAGTTTTTACATGATCGTGGGATTGGTGCCGGCCGATTTCGGGCGAATTGAAATTGACGGGCGCGACATTACCGCCCTGCCCATCCACAAGCGCGCCCACCTGGGCCTGTCCTATCTACCCCAGGATGCCTCGGTATTCCGGCGTCTGAGCGTCGAACACAACATTCAGGCCGTACTGGAACTGCAGAATGACCCTGAAACCGGCAAGACACTGACACGCAGCCGGGTCCAGGAACAACTGGAACTGCTGCTCGAAGAGCTGCAAATTACGCACATTCGCAAGAATGCCGCCATCTCCCTTTCAGGCGGTGAACGGCGTCGGGTTGAAATTGCCCGGGCGCTGGCCACCAATCCTCGCTTCATTTTGCTGGATGAACCGTTCGCAGGCGTTGACCCGATCGCAGTAATCGAACTCCAGCGCATCGTGCGCTTTCTCAAAAGCCGCAATATCGGGGTCCTCATTACTGATCACAATGTGCGCGAAACCCTGGGCATTTGCGATCGCGCCTACATTATCAGCGCTGGCAAGGTGCTCACTGACGGCGAACCCGACTCCATTATTACCAACCCGGAAGTGCGCAAGGTCTACCTGGGTGAACACTTTAAAATGTAACTTTGTGCATGCCCCTGCCACGCTCTGCCACAGGGGCGCAGGCAGGCCGCGGCTTGCCGGGGGGCTTGTATAAGTCCAAATAAGGTTTAAACTATCCATAAGGAATGAAAAAACAGCTTTTCATCAACCTGTCAAAAAAGGAGTTACGCCTCTCTCATCTTTTTGTACTGACGCCCTGTCCTGTTTCGGCGTCTGCCTATTCAACTTTCAAAAGGAGCACACTATGAATCTTAATATCAGTGGCCATCATGTGGAAATCACCCCTGCCATTAAAGAATACGTAGTGACCAAGTTCGCCAAAGTCCTCAGGCACTTCGATCATGTCATTGACACCCAGGTTATCCTCTCCAGGGAGCCCCTCAAACACAGCGCAGAAGTTACGCTACGCGTGCCGGGCAAAGACATCCATTGCGAAGTTACGGACGAAAATCTGTATGCGGCCATTGATTTGCTTTCGGACAAAACCGACAGACAAGTCATCAAATACAAAACGAAAGCGTCAAACCACTCCAATGAATCGGCAAAAAGAATGAGTATCGGGTAGATACGTTGTACTTTTTTCCCGTTTTTCGCCTAAACCCGGCCGGATGGCCGGGTTTTAGCTTACCCTTCTATTTCTTATTGTAAGAACATCCTATAATTGCGGCATGAATCAACTATCCCGTATCCTTCCGCAGGAAAATATCCTGCTGGATGTCAACGTCACCAGCAAAAAGCGCGCCTTTGAACAGGCTGCGCTGCTGTTCGAAAACAATCAGGGCATTGCCCGTTCCACGGTTTTCGACAGCCTGTTCTCGCGTGAGCGACTGGGCTCCACTGCCCTGGGTCATGGTGTAGCGGTGCCCCACGGCCGCATTGCCAACCTGAAGCAGGCCGTCGCTGCCGTCATGCGATTGAGCACGGCCATCCCCTTCGATGCCCCAGACGGGCAGCATGTGCAACTGCTGGTCATCCTGCTGGTACCCGAAAGCGCAACCCAGCAACATCTGGAAATACTGGCCGAACTGGCGCAATTGCTCTCCAGCGCAGAAACACGCAAGCAAGTGCTGGGCAGTCCCAATGCAGAGGGCATTCATCAACTGCTGGCCAATGCTGGCAGCAATTAATCGGGGGCACGCTCATGCTCAGTATTCAGGATCTGGCGGCCGACAATGACGAAACGCTGCGTTTCACCTGGATCGCGGGCAAGGAAGGCCGTACCCGTCATATCCAGGATTCAGCAGCCAATACCTCTGCGGCAGACCTGATCGGGCACCTGAACGTAGTGCACCCTTCGCGAATTCAGGTATTCGGCAAGGAAGAGCTGATTTTTTATAACCGTATTTCTGCCGTTCAACGTGAAAAAATCCTGATTGAACTGGCCGAAGGCGGCGTTCCGGCCATGATTCTGGCCGAAGGCCTGGACTCTCCCGCCGATCTGGTCAGCTTTTGCGCCCGCAGCAGAATCCCCCTTCTTTCCACCCCGGTAGATGCTGCGCATCTGATTGACGTACTGCGCATCTACCTGAACAAGCGGTTTGCCCCTAAAACCACGGTACATGGCGTGTTTATGGACGTGCTGGGGCTTGGCGTGCTGATTACGGGCGAGTCCGGGCTGGGCAAGAGCGAGCTTGCGCTTGAATTGATTTCCCGCGGACATGGCCTGGTGGCAGACGACGCCGTCGATTTTTCCCGCACCTCGCCCACACTGATCGAAGGCCAATGCCCCGATTTGCTGCGCAATATGCTCGAAGTACGCGGACTGGGCCTGCTGGATATCCGCACCATTTTCGGGGAAACCTCGGTGCGCCGGAAAATGCGTCTGAAGCTGATCGTGCATCTGGTGCGCGCCAACAGTGAAAAGTTCGAGCGCCTGCCCATTCAGGACCAGACCCAGGACTTGCTGGGCATCCCCATCCGCCGCGTTATGCTGCAGGTGGCAGCAGGACGCAATCTTGCCGTTCTTGTCGAGGCTGCCGTGCGCAATACCATCCTCAAATTGCGCGGCATTGACACCCTTGGCGAGTTCATGGAGCGGCAGGCGGCCGCCATCATGGAAAACAGCAACCTCTGACAGGCAGTCGCCCCCGCCGGGCCGAATCGGTCCGTGCCTGTCGCCGGGACACCAACCGCAGCATATAATAAGAAAAAGAGACGTCACACAGGTTTTACCGAACCAACTCCCGGCCACAGACCGATCTGTTATATTTTGTCACGTGTCTATGGTTAAATAGAGTGAAGAGACATAATTTCGGCCACCACGACTGTACAAGAA
>JBOIGK010000193.1:0-3501 GCA_050742695.1 Advenella sp.
GCAGCTTCACAGTCGGCAACTATATCAAGGAACGTTTCCTGGAAGATATCGTTGTCAATTACCTGTCTACCACCATCCGTACGCTACGCTCAGCCGTATCGCAGATTCCTGAAAACCGCCGCGCCGAATTCATTATCGAGGCATCCCAAAAGCGCTGGTACCTGCTTTCGCGTGCCGACCCCTATGCCAATCGCCGACGCCGCGGTGGCACACTTGACTCCTCCATCGCACCACCGCCGCCGCCTGTGCCGGAAGCGGCCCGTGAAGTGGAGCGCGCCCGTCGCCAGGCAGCCCAGAAACCGCCCCCAGGGCCGTCGCACCTTGCCCAGCAGCCCAGCAGCGATATCCTGAAAATCGTCAAGCGGCTCAATATGGAGCTGGATGACGGCACGCGAGTCGGACTGACGCGCGGGCCGACACCGCGCATGTTCATTTCACTGCAATCGGACGATGACGGCACGCAATTCATCCGCGAATGGCTGGTCATTCCGTTGGACCGTATTCAGCCGCCAAACATGCATGCAATTACCATTGCCTGGCTGAGCCTGACGGGCCTGCTATTGATTCTGACCGCCGGGTTCGCCTGGCATATCACGCGCCCCCTGACCCGTCTCACCTTGGCCGCAGACAAGCTGGCGCAAGGACGGCCGGAACGCGTCACACCGGCCGGTCCGACTGAAACCCGTCAGCTCGGCGAACGCTTCAACGCCATGCTGGATGCGCTGGAAGAATCCAAGGCAGTCCAGCAAACCCTGCTGGCCGGACTGCCTCATGATCTGAAAAGCCCGCTGGCGCGCATGCGACTGCGTGTAGAACTGACCGATGACACGACGTTCAAGGAAGGCATGCGCAACGACGTGCATGAAATGCAGGACATGATTGACCAGTTCATCAGCTATGTGCGGGGATCGGACCTGGCCACCTATAAGTTCCAGTCCGTCAATATCTGTGATTGGGTTGAGGAGCGTGTCGCTTCCTGGCACGATGCTGGCAGCCCGGTGCATCTGCGTCCCCTGCCTGCCACAACAGCCTATGTCAGCGCCGATACCTTATCCCTGGGGCGCGTTCTGGACAATCTGATCAGCAACGCCCTCAAGCACGGTCGTCCACCGGTAGATGTCTGCCTGACGCTGACCGCCGACCAGGCGATGCTATCTGTCGCCGATCATGGCGACGGGATTCCGGCAGAACGCCGCTCGGAAGCACTGCGCGCGTTTTCGCGCCTGGATTCGGCCCGGACCATGACCGGCAGCGTCGGCCTGGGGTTATCGCTCGCAGAAACCATCGTCAGTGCGCATAACGGCAAGCTCACGCTGGACAGCAGCGACAGTGGCGGCCTGCTGGTGACGGTCACCCTGCCCCAGGTTAATCCGCCCGTTTCATAAACGATACATCTTTTGCCTTGCGCTCCTTACCCAGCATATCTCGGTAGTACCACAGCGTAACCAGCGGCAGCACCACCAGGAACAATGCAAAGGCCACGACCAGCAAACGGGTTGTACCCAGGCTGGTCACACTTTCCCAAATGGTCAGTTCATCCAATACAAAAAACGGGAAAACACTGAACACCAGTCCGGCAATCACGCTCAAAACAATCAGAACGGTAAGAATGAATGGCAGCCAGATAAGCAGGCGCACGCGCTGCACCTTGCGCACCACCAGTTCGATCAGCACGAACATGGCAAGCAAGGCAAACCAGCCGATCAGTACCGCCGGCAGTCTGGTCGTTTCAGTCCACTTAAAAAACACCCCGCCATTGACCATGCCCAGCGCCACAGACACGGCCACCACGCCCGCAGCGGTCAGACGGGACGCCCGACGCACCCATCCCCGGGCCTGCAATTGCAGATCGTCTTCGACCCGCATAAGCAGCCAGGCAGCGCCCAGCAGCACGAATGTCGCCACAGTGCACAACGCAATGAATACAGCAAACAATTGGCTGCCCAGCTCGGTACCGAAATTGACGGCGATACGGCCAAGCACCAGCCCCTGCCCGAAAGCGGTCAACAGCGAGCCAACAGCGAAGGCGGCGGCGAACACCGAGCGGCCCCCTGCCAGCGCGCGCAGCCGGAACTCATAGGCCACGCCTCGCAACAAGGTACCTGCAGCCAGCAACATCAACGGCAAATACAAGGCGCCGCTTACATACGCCCATGCCTTGGGAAAGGCCGACAGCAAGATGGCACAACCGATGAAAATCCAGAAGACGTTCATGTCGCGCCATGGGCCAAGGAACGTGAACATCCGGGCCCGCTGCTCAGGCGTAGCAAAAGGCATCAGCATTCCCACACCCAGATCGAAGCCGTCCAGGACGGCCCCGGCGATGGACACACCAAGAAACACGGTAAAACACAGCAGCGGCATCCAGAAGCCAGGATCGTAGCTATTGAGCCCCAAAGAGCCCGCCAATGTATCGATCATGCCGTTCTCCGAATTTTACGCACGGGCACGACGCCATAGCGGGCGGCGCGACGCGCCAGGAAGATGAAACCGGCCAAAATCACGGCGAACAACAACCACATGACAACGGTGACAGCGCCGATCAGCACTACGCCCTGCTCACTGCTGAGCGCCTCGGCGTAGGTCACCAGCCCATGCACGAAATACTGGCCATCGCGCAGCGACAGCAAGACATGCGTCAGCCACAGCACCAGCCAGCTCGCAGGCGCGACCCATACCAGCACGTGCTGCGCCCAGCGCGGCAGTTTGCCGAAATCGCTGCGCCGCTTCAGATACCAGCACCACTGGACCAGAGACACCAGTGCAAGCAGCAGGAGCAAGCCGAGCACAAGTTTTTGCGCCCAAAGCCCGATGATCGGCAGCGGCGCTGCCTGCCGGAACAGTTCGGTTTGAAAAACAGCGCCGCTGGCAGCCAGCAAGCCCAACCCCAGGGTGGTCAACCCGGTGCCTATGCTAAATCCCAGCTGTTCGGCCGCATTCAAGGGTTTGGTCAGGGCCTCGCTGGCGCTGATTGATACCATCAGCCCGCCAACGCCCAGGCAGCCCAGTGCGGTCATGAAGGCGACGCGGTGCCAGGCCTGGGCCTGCAGGATAAACACACGCCAGTCAGTCAGGGTAAGCGGGACGGTGTCAGGCGCCAGTCCGGCCGGAAAATGCAGCCAGCTCTGAAAGCAAATCAACAGCACGGCAATAACGGTCAGGCCGAGCGCGGCCAGCAATACAAAAATGCTATGCAACCAGGGTGAAAGTGTCCCCTGGCGATACAGCATGATGTCCGTCACGAACAGTTTAATGATGAATGTGCTCGCAGCGATCAGGACGATAAGCGGACCGCTGACGGGCCCCAGCCGCACGAACAGATTGGGCCATAAGGCGCCAGACTGGACCAGGAGAAACACCATACCCAGCAGTGATACAGTCATCGAAAGCGCGAAAATACGCACCCAGAAGCGGTACATATCCATCCAGCGCCCGTCGGCAGCCTTGCGATGCGTCATGCATTTACAAAACAGCAGCAACCAGCCCAGGACGACCGTACAC
>JBOIGK010000194.1:0-3249 GCA_050742695.1 Advenella sp.
ACCTGGGTTTCATGGCAGAGACCGAGCGCCAGGTCGAAGCTCATCTGGAGCGCCACCTGACAGATCTGCCTGCGCAGGACAGCCGCTCGCGCGCCGTTGTCCAGCAGATGAAGGAAGATGAGGTCCATCATCGTGAAACGGCAGAGCAGCACGGCGGCACGCCATTGCCGGTGCCGGTGCGGGGCATCATGACGGCCATGTCCAAAGTCATGACAACGCTGGCCTATCGCGTCTGAGTATAGCGTTTGAATATTGCGTCTGACCTGCGCTAAAGCCGCGCTTTCGCAGTGCAACGCACGCCGGGGCAATCCTGGCAGGGGTGCCAACTGCCTCGCGTGGGATCCCTGATCGCTCTTGGATAGCAGCGGCCTTCGCTCTGGCAAGGCGGCAGCAGCCTTGGCATTTGCACCTTGTGTATACTTGTTTTAGGATCCTTTGTTGTGAATACACCACGGCATACCTGCCCGTCGCGTTTATTTTCGCCAGCCAGGGCATAAAATATCCAGACATACCCGCACACCAGCGTAATTACCTATGGACATGTGCGTAGGGTGTGTCGATTTTGAAACAGATTGAAGTAAATTGGGTGCAAATTCAAACGCTTGACTGATAATTTTCTTGCATTGCACAAAAAAAAGCAGTACTATTTGTCTAACGGATGACGAAATGGTCTTTCGGAAATTCGCAGTAAGCAGTGACAGCAGTTCTGCAGTTCGCCACATTCAAGAATAAGGGTTGGCGCCACAGTAACCGCTAGCATTGCCCGCAATAAGAAAAGGTTGTTTGCTTCTTATCTGCCTGCTGCTTGAGTTTCTTGCCCATTTGTCTTGCCAAGGTTGTCTCCTCCACCCTCCTCCTTTGGTGGATTTAGCCCAAGATCGCAAGGTCTTGGGCTTTTTTTTGTCCGCGAGCCCCGTATGCGGACGGCAAAAAGCGGGATGTTGGCTGCGCCAAGGCCGACCAGTGCTCCCCGGGCAGGGTAGGCGCTGGGCCACAGCGAAATCAGTGTCTGCCAGGACTGCGCGCCAGGCCAAAGTCAGGTCAGGCGGTAGGATAGGGCGCCGGATCAGGGGAGTAGGTTGAGCTAACGCCTGTGGCGGTTGACCCCGGAGGTGGTTTTTTCCTGGATCCGTAGGATCACCCATTCAATTTGGGATTGGTCGGGGCCCTTAAACCTGGCTGGCGATTCTTGCGTTGAGCCGAACTGTTGACCTGTCCATTGACATCGATCCTGGCCTTGATCTTGCGCTTGGTGCGTCAGCCCTGAAGTGAGCTAAATTTGTCATAATGTGACTGACGGCATTTTTAATGTAGATTAATTATTAAAATTGCCGAATATGAAATGTTATGCCGTTTGTTTCAAACCGGATAGCGCCCGGTCGCTCCGCGTTACTATTGTCGCTTGTTAAGTATTTTGCATTCTGGATCGACTTTGACATTTCCCTGGCAATATCTCTATATCAGCGTTGTCGCCTTTATGGTCGGCGGGCTCATTGTTTTTTCCGAAAGATGGCATGGCCGCTACACCGGCGACTATGATCTGAACAAACCGCAGGCATCCCACAAAAAATCCACGCCCCGTATTGGCGGGCTGGCGGTGTTTGCCGGTACGCTGGCCGGGCTGCTGGTGCTGGGCCGGCCCGACAACATGACGCTCAACTGGTTATGGCCGGCTTTGTTTGTGGCCTCGATGCCGGTTTTTGTGGCCGGCATACTTGAAGACATTACCAAGGACATTGGCGCGGGCAAGCGCCTGTTGGCTGCGTTCCTGTCTGCCGCTATTGCCTGGTGGTTTTTTGGCGGGGTCAGTCGCGTCAGTATTGACGTTTTCAATTACATTCTGGGCTTCTAGCCGATTTCACTGATCTTTACCGTGATTGCCGTTGGCGGCTGTACCCACGCGCTCAATATTGTGGACGGCATGAATGGCCTGGCCGGCATGGTTGCCATGCTGATGGCCACTTCGATTGCCCTGGTGGCGTATCAGGTAGATGATCTGGCCATTTTTGCCATTGCCCTTGCCATGGCCTCGTCCATCATCGGCTTTTTCGTCTGGAATTTTCCTTACGGTCGGGTGTTTCTGGGGGATGGCGGCGCTTACTTTATTGGCTTCATGCTTGCCGAACTGGCTGTACTGCTGGTGGTGCGCAATCCTTCGGTCTCGCCTTTCTATGCGCTGGCAGTGCTGTTTTATCCGGTATTTGAAACGCTGTTTTCCATCTGGCGCCGCCGCTTCAAGCGCGGCGTGCCGGTGGATCAGCCCGATGCGCTGCATCTGCACCAGCTCATTTTTCGCCGCCTGGTTCGTGTCACGTTCAACCGCAAGGGGCAGGGCATGGTGCCGGTCATGTGCAACGCGCTGACCTCCCCGTACTTGTGGGTCCTGACATTGATCGGCCTGATCCCGGCGACCTATTACTGGGATAACCCGATAGCATTGTGTATCAGTATGCTGGTATTTGCATCTGTGTATATCTGGCTCTATTCACGGCTGGTGGCCTGGCGCTGCCCGCGCTGGCTACTGCTGCCGTCGGTGTCGCGTCGTCGCTGACCGCATCCGGCAGTCTGCTTTGTTTCATTCCGGTAATACATGCGTGTCGCATCTTCGTCCGTGGTTATCCGGAACTTGTTAAAATTGACACTTGAAATACGTTCCATCACATCTATTTGAATAGCCTTCTGGAGAACTACGTGCAACTTGGCGATATAAAATTAGCGATTGTCGGACTTGGATATGTCGGGCTGCCTCTGGCGGTGGAATTCGGCAAAAAGCGCAGTGTGCTGGGTTTTGATATCAATCAGAAGCGCATCAAAGACTTGCAAAGCGGTGTGGACCACACGCTGGAAGTCTCTTCCGAAGAGCTTGCCGAAGCCGGCAAACTGGCCTACAGCGCCGATCCGGCAGAGCTTGCTAAATGCAATGTTTATGTCGTGACCGTGCCAACGCCGATCGACGATTACAAGCAGCCGGACCTGACGCCGCTGATCAAGGCGTCCGAAACCATTGGCAAGGTGCTGAAAAAAGGCGATATCGTCATTTATGAATCGACGGTATATCCCGGCGCAACCGAAGAAGATTGTGTTCCCGTCCTGGAAAAATTCTCCGGCCTGAAGTTCAACGAAGACTTCTTTGCCGGCTACAGCCCAGAACGCATCAATCCGGGCGACAAGAATCATCGCGTTTCAACGATCAAGAAAGTCACCTCGGGCACGACGCCGGAAATTGCCGACCTGGTCAATGACCTGTAC
>JBOIGK010000195.1:0-9418 GCA_050742695.1 Advenella sp.
AGCGTTGGCTCAACATACATGTCCTGCGATTTGGCCCAAGCCGAACGGGTATCCTTTGCCTCGCCCAGCGCATGCCGGGACAGATTGTTAGACGGAGTAGCAGCCTGTACGTTTACTGTTGCTGCAGTTGCGAGAACGATCATAGCGGGAACGAGAAATTTTTTCATAGAAGTACCCCTTTAAAAGACATAAACAAAACTTATACGACTCTCATCATAACAACAGAATCACACTTGAATGTAACGGAATGCATAAAAATCAAACATATCACTTCTCACAATGGAGCAAATTCATACGTTCAATTCAATACGTTACAGGATATTCTTCCACTACTATAACTGAATTTAATTAAAATAAAAGAGCGTGATTAATAATCCGATACAATACAGCCACTAGACAATACAGCCCCAACAGGAGTTCGTGAATGAAAAAACTGCTATTGCTTCTTGTCCCTATCGTGCTGGCCGGGTGTGCATCCAGTGGGCTTGACGTGACAGATCGCGGCAATTATGGCGTCAAATGTTCGCCCGATGCGAAAACGCCACCGAACTGGGAAATGTGCATGCAGACGGCCCAAAAAACTTGCGGCTATCAGAAACCTGTCAATATTTCACAACACAATCCCACCGGTACTGGCACGCCAGAAGACACCTACTTCATCAATTTTCAGTGTCAATAGGCGCCAGACACCATAGCGATGTTGTCTCTTGTGCGCGTGCCTCATGCAAAGGGTCCGAACGATCGCTTGCACGAGCGTGGGTAGGTTTGGCCTCATAAACGGCTAGCACGCGCAGGCCATTATTCCTAAACAGCTGTGTCAATTCGTCTTCTGCACGCAAGCCCAATAGCTGGGCCAGGTCAGACATGATCAGCCAGATCTGGCCGCCCGGCTCCAGATGTTGCGGTGCTTTTTGCAAAAATCCTTTGAGCATCTGTTCGTTGGGGTCATAGACGGCCGCATCAAGCGATGACGTAACTTTTCCAGGTAACCAGGGCGGATTGCACACCAGCAGGTCGGCCCTGCCCTCGGGGAAAAACGCAACCTCCTGCACGGTCACCTGATCACCCACTCCCAGTCTGTCCACATTGTCCTGCGCACAGGCCACCGCACGCGGCGAAGAATCGGTGGCACTGATCCGCGCGATGCCTCGCTTGGCCAACAGGAGCGACAACACACCCGTACCGGTGCCAATATCAAATGCACTCCGGCAGTTTTGCGGCAAGGGCGCCTGCATAAGCAGCGCAAGATATTCGGCGCGCGAGGGTGAAAATACGCCGTAATGCGGATGAATCCGAAAATCACAGCCGGCGATGGGCACCCCTTTGCGGCGCCATTCATAGGCACCGACTACGCCAAGTAATTCTCTTAACGACACCAGCATGGGCGGATGCGCAGGCCCGTATACCTGAAGCAGTGCCTGTTGCCAGGCTGGTGCCCGACGCAGTGCAATTGTATTGTCAGATTCGAGCCGGATCAACAGCAGACCGAGCAGGCGTGCCCGTTGGGCTTGCTGCATCCGGTACCGGTGAAAGCGCGCCGACATAGGCTCAGCGTCATGGTCATTTGCGGATTTGGTCTTTCGGTCAAGCCGACGCCCCAAAGCCTGTAGCAGTTGCCTGCCATTCTGGAAGTCACCCCGCCAGAGCAACCCGATGCCGTTGCGCATTTTTTTCAAGGCTTGATCGGCCGGCATTGTATCGTCAGCATCCTGCACAGAGGTTGGCGCAGCAAAGCCGGCTTCTGAATGCCAGACCGCCGCTTGCTCGCCATCAGGCTGGATCTGGCTCAACCCCTGGGTGCTGTCCTCGGTCTGTTCGGTATTCATTTATTCAATTCCTTAGATTGCATATGCTGCTGTTTATCGCCGGTCGCACGAGTATTATGTTTGTTCTCGCGCTGCCCGCATGCCGTTGCACACCTGCGTGTTCTGAAAAGAACCCAGACAGCCAAACCGCTTTTTGAGCCGGACAAACAAGGCATTGTGCCATAAAACTGCCTGATCCCGCCTTTGCATGGCGCGCAACGACCCGGTATGGCGGCGCACCCGACAAAGCCTATCGAGCACGACAACCAGTTGCGTTTTGGTTGTGAGTTTATGAACAGACAGATGAATACAGAGGGGCACGCATTGCTTACATAATACTGAATAAATTCATGATAAATTATCAGTATGATTTGCGCGCCAGGCATCAGACCGCTGCCTTGCCATCACTTTTTCGGGAGTATTGAATGACCTCTGTATTACGTAACGTCGCCCTTTCTGCAGCCCTGCTCGGCGGTATGGCCGGCACGGCCCAGGCTGAAACGGCAAACTACGAAGTAGAACCGACCCACACATTTGTGACCGTGGAGGTCATGCATTTTAAAACATCGACACTGCGCATTCGCTTTGATGATGTCCAGGGCACCGTCGCGGCCGATGCCAAGCAAAACAAGGGAACCGCCGATATAAGAATAAAGGCCGGATCGATCAGTTCAGGCACCAAGGATTTCGATGATCATTTGAAGTCCCCCGATTTTTTCAACGCCGAAAAATATCCGGAAATCACTTTTGCCGGAAAGTCGTTTGAATACAAGAATGACAAACTGGCCACGGTAGGCGGCGACCTTACCCTGCTAGGCCAGACTCATCCGGTAACGCTGAAAAATACCAATTACAACTGCTATTTCCAGCCCGTGCTCAAAAAGAACATCTGCGGCGGCGATTTCGAAACCACAATCAAACGCTCAGAGTGGGGTATGAACTGGGGCATCGACATGGGCATTCCCGATGAAGTCAAAATACTTGTCCAGATTGAAGCCATCGTCAAATAACAGGAGATGCATTTTCCTGAGAACAGGGAAATGCACTTGCCAGAGACCGGGTGCGGTTTTTCCGTTTGCCTGGCAACCCTGCAATGGCCGCTGATCTGAACGGCGGCTATTTTTATGCGCTGACTACCCTCTGATTACCCCCTGACTATTTCCGCCCTGACTCCCTCTCTGGTTCGCCCGTCACACAGACTGCGACCCATGCAATGGCGACAATGCCATCGCATACCTGAAAAATCCTTTACCAACGGTGCGCGAGTCGAAAGCATGAGACGAACCGTACCCACATTTCATTCATAATATTTCTCTTTGTATCAATTCTAAAGTTGTATATACTTTTGCGCAGGCGGTTCCCCTCTCTAGCTAACGTTTCTTGCTTCAGGAAAATTCGAACATGACTTCAATAGTGAAAAAGATAGCCGTTATCACAACCTTAATTGTGTTGGCAGCCTGCTCCTTTAGCCAGACTGATCCCTATGCAGAGTTCACCGCACAGGAACTGGAATCGGACAAAGCCATAACAGCAACAGCAGCAGCCTTCGCCGATAAATATCCGCCTGCCTCGGTAAGCCACTGCCAGGCCATGACGCATGAATCGTACGAAAAAGGAACGCGATGCTATCGGGTGATCAATCGCAATTGGGAGCGTGACTACAAGCAGGCATATGACAATGCTGACAAGCGTACCCGCCCCGTGTTAAAACGATACCATTCCAGCTTCTCTTCGTATTACCTGGCCCCGACAGCGCCGGCCAAGCAAAGAGCCGCTGAACGAGCTTATGACCAATTACAGCGTCGCATCGGCTCCTGACCCCGCAGGCCAGGCAAGGCTGAATGCACTAAACCATACAGTCTGCCAAAGCCAAGGCTTGCAATTTACAAGGAGCGATCAATGTCATACCAAGGAAGCTGCCACTGCGGCACGGTCACTTTTACGGTCAATGCTGAATTACCCGGCCAGGCAATCAGTTGCAACTGCTCCATTTGCAGACGCACCGGTTCACTACTGACCTTCGTTGCCGCCGACCAGTTCGAGTTAAATAGCGGCAGTGATCAGCTCAGGACTTACGAGTTCAATAAACACAAAATCCAGCATCAGTTCTGTCAAAACTGCGGCGTGCAATCGTTTGCGACGGGCCGACAGCCGGATGGCACACAAACCTACGCGGTCAATTTGCGTAGCGTACCCCAGGCAGACCTGGATGCCCTGGTGCTGCAAAAATATGATGGCGCGGCGCTGTAGCGTCTTATCGGTTCTTGAATGCAGCCAGCTCTGGCAACATCTGCCGCGCCAGCTACAACAATGCAAGCAATAACGCTGACGGCCGCGCATGTGATGTTGTAACCATGACGCAAAAAAACTGTAGGGGCGCGCCAATTGTGTTGCACGAACCCATCAATCTCGGGTCAGGTTTTTCATGAAACCCACGTTCGGCGTTTGAAAAAAAAACGTCACAATGATATGATGCACGACTTAGCTGGGATCGTATTACTAACTTGTTATTTCCCCAAGGGTTAGCCAAATGCGATTTACCTCAAAACTGCTAAACGACAACTTCGTCGGGGCGTAGCGCAGCCTGGTAGCGCACTTGCATGGGGTGCAAGGGGTCGAAGGTTCGAATCCTTCCGTTCCGACCAACAAATTCAAGGACTTACGAGAAATCGGCAAGTCCTTTTTGTTATCTTACACCCGCTGCAATACGTTAGCGACGATACGATCGCAGTTATCACCATCAAACTCAAACATATCGCGCGCGGTCAGATCCAGATCACGCGCCAGCAGTTTGCGCAACATCGCATTGGCACGATGATGCCGGCTGCGTACCGTCGCTTCGGGAATGCCCAAGCACTGCGCCGTCTCTTCTACTGACATTTCTTCGACCGAGCGCAGGACAAATACGGTGCGAAAAGATTCCGGCAATTGATCCAATCTCGCCTCCAGCAGCGAGCGCAACTGCCTGCGTGTCGCTTCATGGTATGGCGGATTGCTATCGGTGATCAACATTGCAAGCGTCTCGTTTTCGATATTGTCTGCCACTGAAAACAGTCTGCCGCGTCGTTGCGTCTTGCGCAATCGGGCAAAACAATCGTTCAGCAACATGCGGGAAAGCCAGGTGAAAAGTGATGCATCGCCGCGAAAATTGGCTATGCCACGATATGCAGAAAAATACGTATCCTGCAATGCCTCCTCGGCTTGGTCATCGTTACGCAATGTCGCTCGGGCCAGCCTGTACAGGCGCCGGTTGTGCCGGCGCATCATCAGCTCCAGCGCCGCCATATCCCCGGCAGCGATCCGCTGCGCCAATGCGAGGTCTTCGTTGGTATCCGCGATACCGGTTGCCTGTACCTCATGTGCCATCTTGTGTCTCTCCCGCATGTTTTTATTGTGTCGTCAGCCTCGCCTGCATTCCAGGGTGGTATCGGCAAACATAGCTGAGCGTTCCTGTCTTTTGGACAGTATATGTCCAGGATGCGCCAGCAGCGATATCGCCCGAATCAAATTGCGAACCCGTTGCGCTGGCCGTGTGCGGCACCAGATCTTTATTGACCCATCTCACCGTATCGCCAGGCCGAACGGTCAACGCGGCCGGCACAAACTGCATGTTCAGTATCGTCACCACATGCACTGTCGGTGCGAACGCACTCCCCTGATTCGCGCCATGGACCAAAGGTACCTGCAGCAGGCACCCCAGCAGGAATGCCACCGCCCATTCCAATGATCGTCCACTGCCAGGCCCTCTGTTTACACCAGGCTTGGCCATGCATACTTGGCTGTTCATTATTTCAGTTGACCTTGAAGATGTTTTGCATGTGTCAAATGTGCGACAAAAGCAGGCCGCACTTTGATCAACAGCGCTTTCAAGTTGGCATTATCTGCACTGGGAATCAAGGTTTTATCCAGGGCGTCGATCACCGCTTCATGATAAGTCACTTCGTTGTCAACATACGCTTTGTCAAACGTAGCGCCTTTCAACGTTTTGAGTTTTGCCAGGTTAGCGTCGCCGGCAGCCTGCAATTGGTCACTGATACGGCCGGGCTCCGGCGTCACGTTCAATTTCTGCACCAGTGCCGTAGCCGAACGATTGACCGCGTTATGGTCGGTAACCATCAAATTCGCAAACGACCGCACATCCTGCGATCTGGATGTGGATGCTGCCAGTTTGCCTGCATCCACATCGACCTGATTGGCAGTGACTACAATGGCGGCAATTTGGGCGTCTGTGGGACCGGTATCCTTTGCCGCCGAAGCACAACCTGACAGTGCCGCTAGCAGAATCCATCCCATGTATATTGATTTCATTTTGCATCCTTTAATGTATGGTTATGACAGAACGAATTAACAGCACACCAAGCCGCAACAGTTCCGTTCATAGCATTGGATGCCGCCAGATGCGCCGGCGTTCCGGATATGTTGAACAGCCAAAAATATTTCAGCCGGCATCAAAATGAGCATTTCCTCAGTTTTTATGTTTACACTGATCTGGCTATCTGGGGTTTTATACGCATATGAGAGTAATGCGTCTGGATCGCTTTATAAGGAGTATCAGAATGAACACACAGTTTTCCATCCGCCACATTCAAACGTTTCTGGCAACCTCTGCCCTGGCTTTGGGCCTTACTATCGGCAGTGCCAATGCGGTATTCGCTCAGGTACAGCCGCAAAGTTATGAGTCGATCCAATACGTTACGGGCGGCATCGGCAACGCCGAACAGAATGAAATGAAAAGTTCCGAAAAGGACTACAACCTGCACATGACGTTTTCTGCAGTCAAGGATCAGGCCTTCCTGTCTGATGTCGCTGTGCAGATTGTTGACAAGGACAACAAGAAAGTATTTGATGCCGCAAACACCGGGCCTTACCTCAACGTAAAGTTGCCCGATGGCAAATATGAACTGACTGCCACATACAAAGGCGAAGCCCGCAAGCACGCATTTACGCTTGCCAAAGGCAAGGCCGAGAAGGCAGTATTGCGCTGGCCAACTGAATAAGCGCCGCGATTTTCGTTTTTTTAATTTTAAGGGTGAAGAGACTGTGGTTTCTTCACCCTTATCCGTATAATTGACGCTATTGTTTGTTTTCTGGAAATGAAAAATAATGGCTGATCTTACCAAAATCACCTGCCTGGACGATTTGCAACGCATTGCGCGGCGTAAAGTCCCCAAAATGTTTTACGATTACGCCGATTCCGGTGCGTGGACTGAATCTACGTATCGCGCCAATCAGGATGACTTTCAGAAAATCAAGTTTCGTCAGCGTGTCGCGGTCAATATTGAAAACCGCAATTTGCGCAGCAAAATGCTGGGACAGGATGTCGCCATGCCAGTGGCGCTGGCGCCTACAGGTTCTACCGGTATGCAGCACCCCGATGGGGAAATTCTTGCTGCCCGTGCAGCAGAAAGATTTGGCGTGCCCTTTTGCCTGTCCACCATGAGCATTTGCTCCATTGAAGACATTGCCGCCCATACCTCTGCCCCCTTCTGGTTCCAGCAATACATCATGCGCGATCGGGATTTCAATGAACGCCTGATCGACCGGGCCAAGGCGGCCAACTGCTCGGCACTGGTAGTTACACTGGATCTGCAGGTGCTTGGCCAGCGCCACAAGGATATCAAAAACGGTCTTTCTGCCCCACCCAAACCTACCATCCCGAATCTGCTTAACCTGGCGTTAAAACCAGAATGGGTATGGAAAATGTCCAGAACCCAGCGTCGCACCTTTGGCAATATTGTCGGACACGCCAAGGGAGTGGACGATTTATCCTCGCTTTCGTCCTGGACCGCCGAACAGTTTGATCCCAGCCTGAACTGGAATGATATCGAATGGATCAAAAACCGCTGGGGTGGCAAACTGGTTCTCAAGGGAATCCTGGACCCGGAAGATGCACGACTGGCAAAAGAAACCGGTGCTGACGCTATTGTCGTATCAAACCACGGTGGTCGCCAGCTTGATGGTGCCCCATCGGCCATTTCCATGCTCCCCTCGATTATGCAAGCGATCGGCACTGACGGCCCGGAGGTTTGGCTCGACAGTGGTATCCGTTCCGGTCAGGACGTGCTTCGCGCAATTGCGCTAGGCGCCAAAGGCACCATGATTGGTCGTGCCTTTCTGTATGCGCTGGGAGCCTATGGAGAAGAAGGCGTCACCAAAATCCTGCAGATTATCCGCAATGAACTGGATATCACACTCGGATTCTGCGGGCAGACAGACATCAACAAGGTGACCGCCGATATCCTGTTGCCCCAGCAACGGTAATCTGCAAGCGCTCTGTTTGGCAAGGATGATGCCAAAAGCAAAAAACCGTGATTGACGTTATGTGAATCACGGTTTTTTTTGCGTGTACTTTTTGTAGTTATAGCGGTTGGTTGCGACAGGGCTCGCCCAGGCGCATGCGCTGATTTAATTGACTAGACTGAATTTATTTGGATTGAGCCGTTACAACAGAGCAGTTTAACGGGTTGTTTTAACGAGATGGTTTCGCGGGCGGTTTAGCGGAGCGGCTTTTAACGAGATCGCTGAAGTAGGCAAATTTGGGCCGAATCAACTTAAGCAAAATAAACTTGAAAAGGAAAAGCTTACGCAGAACACCACTGCGAGGCAAAACGGCCCTGGGCAGCGCTCGCGCAACACCAGTGCCTGTTATTGCCTTATAGACCTCTGAAATTCTAATTCAGGGAAGAGATCAGGGAGCGACCATTTGGTCGAAAATTTTCATAACGCTGTTCAGTTCTGAGCGGATGTATTGCAGATCCTGCGCAGACAGACGTACAGCGGCATCCTGATCATGCTGGGCATCACGGCCGTCACTCAAGCGATTGCGCGCGCCACTGATGGTAAACCCCTGCTCATAGAGCAGATCACGAATTTTGCGAATAAGCAGCACTTCATGATGCTGATAGTAACGACGGTTACCCCGGCGTTTAACCGGGTTCAGTTGCGTGAACTCCTGTTCCCAGTAACGCAAAACATGTGGCTTGACGCAGCACAGCTCGGATACTTCGCCGATGGTGAAATATCGCTTTGCCGGAATCGGGGGCAACGCAGTGATGGAAGGTATTTCAGTCTGATTCATGCGCAGATTGTAAACCCAAACCGTCTTTTAAGGAACCACTTTAATCGATGAGCGTAAGATCAGGATTATACTCATCACCCTGCTCTACGATACCCTTGAGCTTCTGGCTGGCATGGAAGGTAACCACCCGGCGGGCAGAGATTGGGATGACCTCGCCAGTCTTGGGATTGCGACCCGGCCTTGCGGGTTTGTCTCGCACCTGAAAGTTGCCAAAACCAGACAGCTTGACCGAATCGCCCTTGGCGAGCGACTCCCGGATTTCCTCGAAAAAGGTATCCACAATATCCTTGGCCTCCCGTTTGTTCAATCCGACGCGCTCAAACAGCAATTCGGCCAATTCTGCCTTGGTTAAGGTATTGTTTTCTTCCAACATGCTCTTTCCCTTCCTGTTCTATCTTTTACGAACGCCATGCTTTTGAACCAGCAGTTCAAGCACTGCGTTCATGCACTGGTCTACACGTGTATCTTCCAAGGTTGCCGCCGGATCCTGCAACGTAAACCGCAAGGCCAGACTGCGCTCCTGCTGCTCCGAACC
>JBOIGK010000196.1:0-7645 GCA_050742695.1 Advenella sp.
CACCGATACGCGAATCCTGAATATTGGCCAGCCCCAGCTTGATTCCCTGGCCAACGTCTCCTAGTATATTTTCATCTGGCACGAACACGTCATTGAAGAACAGTTCGCAGATCGGATAACCACGCCATCCCATTTTTTGCTGTACCCGGCCAACCGTAAATCCCGCTTGTTCCTGAGCAACGATAAATGCCGTGGGTGCGCGGCCTGCCGGGGTCTCTGCATTGGCAATGACGAGAACAAAATCGGCCTCATTGCCGTGCGAGATAAAGTGTTTGGTTCCATTGAGCCTCCATCCCTTTCCATCACGGACAGCTCTGCTGCTCAAGGCCATTGCATCAGACCCTGCCCCCGGCTCGCTCAATGCAAATGCCCAGATCTGATCACCTCGAACAGCAGCATCCAGAAACCGGCTACGTTGTTCCGCTGAACATGCGATTAATGCTTTCGGGGGCCTGCCCACCAGGTTGGCCAGCGCGACACCAGCCTGGCCCAATTGCTCGCGGATCAGCACTTGCGCAAAACAAGGCAGGCCTGGACCACCTGCAGATTCGGGCATATTAAATGCAAACAAACCCAGTTCCCGCGCTTTGGCGCGGAGCACCATGCGAAGATCACGGGGAATCTCATCGAGCCGTTCAACGACTGCCTCTTGCGGCCACAGTTCTTTCTGGACAAATCGTCGGGTCAACTCTGCAAGTTGAACAAACTCTTCAGGAATATCGTAATTCATATCAACCTTCAACGATAGAAAATATCGGCAGTTCAATCGTCCCGTTTTCACCGTGCAACGTCTCGAACGAGCATATAACAGGCCTGTCCACTGCTAAACCCAAGCCTTGGGGATCTTTCAGATGCGTCATGATTCTGACGCCCTCTTCCAGCCTGACGAATGCAACCACATACGGCACCAGTGGCTGTAATTCCGGACGTGGAGCCCGTAAGACAGTGCTCCAGGAGAGCAAGACGCCGCGTCCTGTCGCTGCCTGCCAGCCGAGCTGGCCACGACATCGGCGGCACCTATCGGTCACTGGCCATTGCCACTGTTGACATGTATCGCACTGGGGGATCATCAAGCGCCCGATGCGAGCACTGTCCCAGAAGCAGCCGCTCAACCGACGCGATTTTTCTGTGTGGCTCATGATAATGCGCCCAGAAGTGCAACCCCATGAGTGGCAAATACGCCACCCATACCGTGGGCGAGCGCCAATTTTGTACCAACAATTTGACGGACGCCTGCTTCGCCGCGCACCTGTATGACACCCTCGACAATATTGCCGATTCCGCCGGCTCGCGCGGGATGACCATGCGACAACAACCCGCCATGGGTATTGACAGGCAGGTCACCCTCAGCCGAGAAACGGCCTTCAATAAAGTCCGCTCCTGCCTGGCCGCGGCTGGCAAGCCCCATATCCTCAAGATTGACAAGCATAGCAATGGTGAAACAGTCATAGACCAGAGCAAGATCCAGCGCATTTCGATTTGCATTGGCCTGCCCCAGTGCCCTATCCAATGCCTCTCCTGCATTAAAAGAACATAAATCACTGGCAGCCGACAGATGCATATGGCTGTAGCTGAAACCCAGGCCTGCCACCGGTACGTTGCGCGCACCTGCTACACCGGTCACTACCAGCGCAGCGCCGCCGTCTGAAACAGGTGCGCAATCGAGCAATTTAAGTGGCTCCGAAATGTAACGACTCTTGCTATAGTCTTTCTCGTCCAACATGTCCCGAAAATGCGCATTCTCATGTCGGCACGCAGCCGCACGATTCTGCAACGCCACCGCCGCCAACGCCTTATCGAGATGTCCCCAGCGGTTTCCGTAGCTTCGCGCGACCAGGCCGAATAGGGACGGTACACTGGGACCATAAGGAACCTCATATTCCGGATGAACAGGCCCGGTCTCCGACAGATTCTTGACGTAAGCCTGACGGGACACACCTCCGAGCGGCATATCGGCCGCCACGATCAGCACATTGGAACAGGTTCCCGCACTGATCAACCCGCGCGAGATTTCAAGCATGGCGGCGGGGGCCGCGCCACCGGCCTCGATTGTCCACGTGACATCCGGCTGAATATCCAGGTACTCGCTCAGCGCAGCCGCATGAATCAGATACGGGTCGGAGCGCGGCGAAACTGTGAGCACGGCATCAATCTCGCTCCAATCGAGTTGGGCGTCAGCCAGTGCCAGACGACACAACGCGGCATGCAGACTCATTGTGTCTGGCAAATCCGAGCGGCCCTGGGGCAGCTCACCGACACCGCTAATGTATATCCCCGAACTCATAATTTCACTGCCTGCTGCGTGACCGAACAAACAACCAGTTCACCGCTCTCACAACCGAAGTCAACAGGGAAGAATGGAACGTCCTGAGCACTTTCGTGCAGTCTTAACACCATTTGCATCGCGTCATACACCTGGACCGGATTCAAAGGACAATGCGTCCCCTGGGCGACCAGATCGGTGACCATCGACGAAAGGCTAGTTCCCTGCAAGGGCAAGGCCCTGACAACGCGAGAGCGGCCAATAGACAAGGCAGGCTGCCAGCTGGCCCCCATCACCAAGCCAAAATCAGGATCAGACCACGCCTCCACTCTCAGTAGCGCCTTGGCTTTCGTGGAGGTCGATATAGTCAGTCGCTGCAATAAAGCAGATGCCTGCGGCAAAGCCAGCGGCCTGATAGTGGACTCTTCGGTCTCTGCGACCGTGAACCGCTTTGGTGTTGGACTGTCCTCTTCTCTCACATTCGCAATACGTGCGATCGCACGCATGCACAGTTCGGGATCCGTCACCGTTGCGACCCCACCCTCATGCAGGGCTTTGGCAACCTCAGCCGTCAGTGGAACACCAGAACACGCGATCAGCGCTTTACCTGTGATCTGCGCAAAGTGGGCAAGTTTTTGATGATAGCGGTCAATAACGGGGCGGCCAAAGACCATCCACACATTGATACAGTCGTCTTCCTTTAACGCTTCCAAAGTGGCGTCCAGAATATCTCCTCGCGCCACCACGTCGGCAGACAGGTCGATCGGATTTGATGATGAGCCATAGATGGGAATGCCGCTATTGAGCACTTGCTGTAATGACTCAGGTAGTTCCGGAAGCAACAGTCCAGCCTGAATCACATGGTCAGCGATCACAGAACACGCCCCGCCCGATGCTGACAAGATTCCAATACGAGCGCCCAGGCGGTCTCCCAGACAGACCAGGAGCATCATGACATAGGTGAGCTCGGAGAATGACACGACCTGGATCACGCCAAATTGCTTAAGCACGCCTGTGTAAACGTCACCGAACGAGGGGCACTTGCCGGTATGGGCCATCGTGGATCTCACAGTTTCCGGGTACTGTCCCGACTTCAGGACGACAATACGTGTGTCGTTTGCCCGCGCCTTTTCACAGGCTGCCATAAATTTTCGCCCATCCTGGACCCCTTCCATATAACAAATCACCGTATGAACGTCTGCGTCTTCGGCAAAATGATCGATGAAGTCGGCGGTGTCCAGTGTTGCTTCGTTACCCAGTCCAATCCAATAGTCCACTCCTATGCGGTTCAATTGCAGCGCCGAAAAGATCAGGCCGCCCACGCTTCCGCTATGCGTCACGATTGCGACCCCGCCTCGCTGGCCGGTATCCCGGCTATACCAATCGGCAAACGTCAAGGGCATATGTCTTTTGAAATTGACCATGCCGACCGTGTTGGGACCGACGATACGCATACCCGTTTCTTCGCATAACTGCTGCAACTGAGTCAATCTGGCCCGGCCTTCTTCACCACTACGCCCTTCACCGAATCCGCCGGTCATGAGCAGACAATAGCGCACGCCGCGCCGAGCCGCGGCTGCTATCGCCTCCATGGCAAACGACACCGGTATCACGCATACCAGAAGGTCGACCGTACTGGGCAACGCCTGAACGCAGGCATAACACTCAACCTCTCCGATACGGGTGTATTTCGGGTTGATCGGATACACGACTCCTTCGTAACTGCTTTTCATCAGAAAATCCAGGATCATTCCTGACAGTTTTTTTGTATCGCCGGATGCACCAACGATGGCGACAGACTCCGGGCACAATAGGCCGTTCAAATTCATAATGTACAGTTCCTGCTTGGCATGTGAAATTTCATTTCCGGCAATTGCGCAATGCTCAATTGCCGGTGAACGTCGGCTTGCGCTTTTCGAGCCATGCACGGATACCTTCGTTTTTATCCTCGGTGCCGCACACGATGCCGAAAAGCCGCCGCTCGTAATCGAGCCCGTCTCTCAGGCTCAGATCACTTGCCCTGCGAACACATTCGACAATTGCCCGCATGGCAACAGGCGGTCCCAATGCCAGCTTTTTACTTAGCGCCAGCGCTCGTTCAATCAATTGATCTGCGGCAACCACTTCGGTGGCAATGCCAAGCGCAAGCGCCTCGCCAGCATCGAACATTCTGCCAGTCAGCATCAGGTCCAGCGCCCGTGCTTCGCCAATCAGGCGCGGCAGGCGTTGGGTTCCTCCCAGCGCGGGAAAGACCCCAAGCTTAACCTCCGGGAAACCGCCAAGAAAGCTATCCGCGACAAGACGCATCGTAAACGTGAGCGACAATTCCATGCCTCCACCCAACACATACCCGTGCAATGCACCAACAATTGGCTTGCTTAGGGATTCAACAACCGTATCAAGCCGATCAGGAGCCCAGCTTGAACCCAAGGTTGATCGCGCCTCAAGTTGGCGTATGTCCGCACCGGCACAGAAATGCTTGCCTTCTCCTGAGATAAGTATCGCCCGTATCTGGTCGTCTGCCTCGGCAGCCAACAAGGCTTCTTTCAACGCTTCCCGCATCTCGTTATTTAGTGCATTACGCGAATCGGGTCTGTTGAGCGATATGTGAGCCACCCCCTCGGCACGCTTCACGAGGACGAGACGGGAACAATTCGATTCATGCTGAGACATAGCTATTCCTGGTCTGATTCAATCGAGTTTTAAATTTGCTTCGCGAATAAGCTTGCGAAAATACTCCACTTCGTTCACGACGAATTTTCTGGTTTCTACTAAGGAAGCCCCCTTGGCTTCACCTCCCAGCGCTTCGAATTTCGAAGATAATTCGTCAGACTTCAGGACGGCCTGAGTCGCACTGTTCAATTTTTCAATCACAGCTGCCGGTGTGCCCGATGGCACCCACAGTCCATACCAGCCCTTGGTTTGTACATTCACGCCTTGTTCCATGGCGGTGGGAACGTCAGGCAACTGCACCGACCTTTTTTCGTCGTTGATGGCCAATGCACGCAGGCTTCCGCCCTGCACAGCCGGCGTCGCCACGGACGAGCCTGCGATGACATAGTCGGTCAGGCCCGCCATCAAATCATTGATGGCGGGTGCAACACCGCGATAAGGCACATGTGTCGCCTTGATTCCGGCAGCTTTATTGAATGACTCTTCAGCTAAATGAATCGAAGTGCCAATCCCCGAGCTGCCATATTTGAGCTCACCCGGGTGGGCTTTGGCCCGCTTGAGCAAATCCGCGAGGGTCTTGAATGGACTGTTCTTGTTCACGAGTACAAACTGCGCACCCGAAAACAAGGTGGAAACAGGCACCAGATCTTTCATGAGATCGTAAGGTAATGCACGGCCACTGGCAGTATTGATCGTCGCGGCATCGCCACTCAACAACACGGTATACCCGTCAGCCGGCGCTTTTGCGACATAATTTACGCCAATGACGGTTCCCGCACCGCCGCGATTGACCACAACCAGCGGCTGCCCGAGTTGCTTTTGCAATTTGTCCGCTACGGAACGCCCGATAGCGTCGGCAGCTCCACCCGCCTCGAACGGTACGATCATACGGACGGGCTGTTGAGGATACGAACTATCGGCGTATGCTGGAGTCAAATTCAGCATAGCGCCAAACGCCAGCGTTACATACGTCAATAAACCCATCGCGTGATTTCGCTTGAGCCAACAGCGCATGTCGTCTGATATATCAGACTTTATTGGAAATTCTGTACATTTCATTGTTGTCTCCCTGGCATTTCTGATCGACACTGGATGTGTTTTCACCGTCCCACGATGGCCATCACCGGAAGGAAAGCCACCGGAAACATTATGCAGTTGCCTTTTTCGCCCGTCTAATGAAGATTACGACCACCCTCATTACCTGTTACTCATGATGCGTTGCAATAAAAATTTCGGACAATATCAGACAGAAAAGCCAGACCCGCTTTATCCATATTTACCTAAATTGCAATACATAAGCGCATACCCGCTAGCACAAACCTGCTGTGCGCTATGATTGCCCTGTTCGCCATATTCCTGAAGCAGAAAAATCCAAGGGCGTGACTTGCCAAACACAGCCTGGGAAAAAGTCACATGGTGATTATTGACACGCACCCTGCTGGGCGCCAGTACGTCTGAATAAATTTTGACAATCAAGTATTTGCACAGACATGCAAGCTCCGGATTCAACGCGACTTAACGATTGGGGTAGACCCCTTTTTACACATTATGACTTCGTTAGACTGGTTTATCCGCAATGAACTCAAGACGCGCCACTTACGCTTGCTGGTCGCACTTGATGAACTGCGCCATGTTGGAAAGGTAGCGTCGCATATCAATGTCACTCAACCTGCGGTATCAAAAGTGCTGTCGGAAATGGAAAAGGAGCTTGGCCTCAAGCTGTTCGAACGAACGCCAAAGGGGGTAACACCGACAATCTATGGCGAAAGCCTTATCAAGCATGCAAGGCAGCTTCTCAAGGGCTACAACGACGCTCGCGACGATCTGAAAGATCTCATCGCTGGCAAAAAAAGCCGGTTGAGAGTCGGAGTCTTGTCAAACGTCGTATCTGCTTTGCTACCGTTAAGCGTTGCACTCTTAAAACGTCAGTCCCCCGGGACGAATGTTTTGCTGCGCGAAGGAACGATGGAGCGGTTGCTGCCGCAGATGCTTCAGGGAGAGATCGACATTATCGTTGGGCGGCTGGCTGAGAAACACTCCCTGCCCGAACTGGAGTCCAAAGTACTCGCTCAGGAGCCGGTTGTTCTGGTTACGCGCCCGCTACATCCTTTGTTGCTTCAAGACAGACTGGACTGGTCGGATATCATGCAATACCCTTGGGTATTGCCCTCTTCCGAAGGACTATTGCATGAGCCGCTGGAACGAACCTTTGAGCAACAAGGGCTATCAATGCCTTCCGATTTTGTTGAAGCGTTATCTATAGAGTTCGTGATTGCTTATCTGCAACTGACCGATGCGATCGCCACCATGACACGGGACATTGCCGATTACTATCGTCAACGAAGCCAATTAGCCTTGATCCCCTTCAATTTCCCCAAGATGATGAGGCCGCTAGGAATCATATGGACAAAAAATCGGGCGCAACCACCGGCGTTGGCGTTGTTTGTATCGTGCCTTGAAAAGGCAGCAAAAAAGAACTCGTTAACCGAGAAAAACCTTAACGAGTGAGTGACTGGCCTCCCATACCGAATTTACGCGACTTTCGATAAGATGAGCCTCTGATAACGGTTCTTGGGAAGGCAGCTGCGCACCGATCCTGACACGTAATTTTTCCGCATCGCCAGGAGTTATTAAATCATTCGAGCATCAGGAAATTAATGAAGAATGGAATACACTTGCAAGAATGCCTCCTTGCATGAAGAGATCTTG
>JBOIGK010000197.1:0-13515 GCA_050742695.1 Advenella sp.
ACGATATCGAGCGGGCGCTATTGACGCATAAGGTGATTTTCTTCCGGGGGCAGGACCATTTGGACGATGATATCCACCAGGCGTTTGGCACGCGCTTTGGCACAATCGAAGCACATCCGACCGTCCCGTCCCGGGAAGGAACCCGCCTGTTCGAGCTTGACGCCTCCAAGGGCGGCGGACGCGCCGACTCCTGGCATACGGACGTCACGTTCAAGGCGCACTACCCGAAAATCGGCATTTTGCGCGCCGTTACTGTTCCCGCATACGGCGGCGACACCGTTTGGGCCAATACTGTACGTGCTTATGACAACTTGCCGCCCGAACTGAAGGCACTCGCCGAACAGCTATGGGCCGTTCACAGCAACGACTACGACTATGCCAAAGATCGGCAGGAGCTGGATAAAACAAGACTTGAACATCACAAGAAGGTGTTTATTTCCGATCTGTACGAAGCCGAACATCCGGTCGTCCATGTTCACCCGATCACCGGAGAACGCGCCCTGCTTCTGGGCCATTTCATCAAATCGCTGAAAAACTTTTCAACCAGTGAGTCGGCCCGCGTATTTAACTTGCTGCAAAATCGCGTCACCCGGCTGGACAATACCGTGCGCTGGCAATGGCAGCAACACGATGTTGCCATGTGGGATAACCGTGCCACCCAGCACTATGCAGTCAACGACTACGGCAATCAACTCAGGGTTGTACGACGCGTAACAGTCCGGGGCGAGCCCGCCAAATCAATCCAGGGGCAGTCCAGCCTCACAAAAACCGCAACACAAGACCGAGCACATAGCGAGCACGCCAGCAGCGTTGCAGCGCCAGGAGCATCGACTGAGTCGGCCCTGGCGTTCTGAATTATCCTAGCTGATTTTATTACTGAAGAGGGATGTGAACGGCCCATACTAATATCTCATTCCATACCCGGCAGGCGCAATCAGTCATTTACGGCGCCAGGCCCAAACATCTGCGTATGGTAAAGGAAACGGATCGTGAGTCCCGGGTGCTGGTCATTGAACCGACCGGTAGCGAAACCCATATCGCAGCCCGGCTGGGCAACCGCGATATCCTTATTTCACAATGGGAGCGTGTTTCCCTGAACCTCTGCAGTCCGATCGGGATTCTGCCAATCATCGAACAGGCTCATCTATTCGAAGCTAATAGGGACAACGGTTAAACTAAAAAACGGCCACAAGTTATTCGGCAGGATTCGACCTCAAATGCAACGGTAACCAGCATTACATTTGTGCCTACCAGCGTACGCGCGGCGGGTCTTTCCACTCGCTGGCCAGACCCAATCTGGCCGACTGAGTCGCCGACAATTTCAGCTGCTTGAACAACGCCAGAGAAGCGCGTTCAAAGTCAAAAGAGCGATTTACAATTCGGGTTCTGATACGTTGAGATTTATTTGAATCCGACACAGTCTTTCTCCTGTTCAACGTTATACAGTTACTGAGCAACGCAGGGGCAACGCGGCGGCATGCTGGCGGGCGACCTGTGACAATGCGGCAGTGCACGATCAACGTTATTGCGCTTCGGGCGACCACGTCCGGTTCCCTGTTTAAGTCAGGTCAATATAGCATCGTCAACGCTAGCGCATCAAGTATGAATTTCATAAAAATTAGTCATTATTCTTATATCTTTATTAGGATTACTTTATCGATCAGCATGCTGTGCGAAGGGCAGCCCTGTTCCGCCAGATAAAAAAATACGGACCGCGACAAAGTTGTCAACGCCCCGCATACGTAAGGACTGGCAGGGCAATTGCGCCCCGCCGGCAGCCATTACTTGAAAAGATGCAGCGACCAGGGAAATACGTAGGCCATCAACAGCGTGAGTACCCCAACAAACGTACAAAACACGATACTGTGCTTAACGGTAAAGCGGAACAATTCGGACTCACGTCCGGTCAGACCCACTGCGGCGCTAGCGACAGCGATCGATTGTGGCGAGATCATTTTACCGGTAACACCACCGGTGGTATTGACGGCCACCAGCAGATGCGGATCCACGCCAATCTGATGCGCCGTGTTCGCTTGCAGCGAAGCGAACAACGCATTGGAAGAGGTATCTGAACCGGTAAGAAAAACACCCAGCCAGCCCAGGAATGGCGCGAAAAATGGGAATGCAGCTCCCGAACTGGCCAGCACCAGCGCGAGCGTCGTAGACAGGCCCGAATAGTTGGCCACAAATGCAAATCCCAATACGGCACCGATGGACAGGACCGGGTAGCGCAACTCATACAGCGTCTGGCCAAATAACCTGATTGCCTCGCCCGGTTTCATTTTAAGATAAAACACGGACAGTATCGCAGCAAGCAAAATTGCGCTGCCTGTTGCCCCCAGCAAATCAAGCTTGAACATGGCCTCGTAGGGTGTGTTCTGGACAACAACCGGCGCCACTTTGCCAACGGCATTATGCAGTATCGGAACCGGGAACGAAAATGTGCCTACGCTCAGTACACTTTTGATACCTTTGACCGTCCACAATGATACAAAGATTGTCAAAAATACAAATGGCATCCAGGCACGGATAATCTGCGCCACCGAATAGCCCGATGCCCGTTTGTCAGCTTCGTAGGGGCGCATACCATCGAAAGTGAATATCTCCTTGGGGTGCCATATTTTCAAGAATAACGACAGGCATACCAGGCTCACCAATGCAGATGTAATATCGGGCAGTTCAGGGCCGATGAAATTGGAGGTCAGGAACTGGGTAATGGCAAATGAAACTCCGCCAACCAGCACGGCGGGCCACGTCTGGCGTATACCACGCGTACCGTCCATCATGGCAACCAGCCAGAGTGGCACGATCACAGAAAGAAACGGCAATTGGCGCCCGGCAATCTGCCCGACATGGAAAGGATCGAGCCCCGAGACAGTCCCGGCTACAATGACCGGAATTCCCATAGCGCCGAAAGCTACCGGTGCAGTATTGGCAATCAGGCACAGGCCCGCAGCATAAAGTGGATTAAAGCCCAGCCCGACCAACAGGGCTGCGGTAATCGCCACAGGCGCACCAAATCCTGCAGCCCCTTCCAGAAAGGCGCCAAAGCAGAAACCAACGAGCAACATTTGCAGTCGCTGGTCAGCGGTCAGCGACGTAACCGATGCCCGGATAATTTCAAATTGACCTGTTTTGACCGTGATCTTGTACAGAAACACAGCCGTGATAATAATCCATGAAATCGGCCAGACCCCATAGGCAAAGCCATAGACAGCCGAAGTAATGGCCAGTTCGGCCGGCATCCGATAAGCAAAAATCGCCACAAGAATGGCGATTAGCAGGGTCAGCAATCCGGCGACATGCCCTTTGAGTTTTAGAACGGTGAGTGCGAGAAAAAAGAAAACAATAGGTAAAACGGCCAGCAAGGCGGTGTAAGCAAGGCTACCGCCCACAGCTGTGTAATTCTGTAACCACATGGTATGAAACTCCTGAGATACAACCGGGTCATATCTTCAGCCTTTCGCTGCCGGGCAACAACCGGGTATTCCCTACCCGCCTTTGAACCCCTATGCCTGCTGGCGTTCAGCGAATCGGCTCATGCCATGCGTGAATTTATATCACAACTGTGATAACAAAATACTTACTCTGACCTGAATAAAATGCGGACGGGACAGCTCCGTGCTCACCTCACCAGGTCACAAAACGAGCGCTCATTTACGCTGTTGTTTTGACTCCAGCTCCAATTGTGTTTTATAGCCAGCAAGGTTTTTCTGCTCTTCCTTTGCCAGTGTCGGATAGCTCAAGTCCAGCGATTGCAATGTCTGCAGCACGGCGTCGGCCACGGCAAGACGTGCATAAGGTTTATCATTGCCCGGAATCACATACCATGGCCCGGCTTCGCTTGCCGTGTTTTTGATAGTTTCCTCGTAAGCGTGCATATACTCGTTCCAGAACTTGCGCTCCTCCAGATCGGCGCTTTCGAATTTCCAGTTTTTTGCCGGATTATCCAGCCGCTCCAGAAAACGCTTCTTCTGCTCTTCCAGGGAAATATGCAGGAAAAATTTCAGTACCTTGGTGCCATTGCGGTCCATGTGCTTTTCAAAATCACGAATATCTTCAAACCGTTCGTCCCAGATATTTTCTGTCAGGCACACTTTGGGCAAATGCTGGCCGTCAAGAATGGTGGGATGAACGCGCACCACCAGCGTTTCCTCATAATAGGAACGATTGAAAACGCCGATATTGCCTCGCTGGGGCAGGCATTTGCTGGTGCGCCACAGAAAATCATGTCCCAGCTCCTCTTCCGAGGGACGCTTGAACGAATAGACTTCACAGCCCTGCGGATTGACGCCGGACAACAGGTTCTTGATTGTCGAATCCTTTCCTGCTGCGTCCATGGCCTGAAAAATCAATAGTAATGACCAGCGATTATCGGCGTAAAGAACATTTTGCAAATCCGCTATACCTTCCACATATTTCTGCAATCTCTTTTGGGCCTTTTTTTTGTCTGGCTCCACGTCCGGATCTGTGCTGCATTTTTTGAGACTGAATTTTTTTCCATTGGTAATGCGAAATTGATCAGAGAAACCGGCTTCGGGCAGTTCAGCCATCAAATGCTCCTTGAGGATTAGGCGGGTATGCAAGCTACAGGATGAAATCTGATTCTACTGTAACATCGCTTGCACCGCAGCTGCGCTCATGGCCTTGAGCAAGAATGGCCGACGCTGGCACTACGCCTGCCATGTGTATAACTGCAATTGGTCAAATAATGATCAGAAATCGAAAACACATTCAATATCATGCACTTGTCAATGTTTTACAGAATTATTAAAATCCTATCCACATCATTCTCAACATATTCTGTTGATAAGCGGGACTTCTGTCCACACAAGGATAAAGTTGTGGGTAACATGTGGTCAACGTGTGATTAAGTATTGAATAACTATGGCAACCGTCATCAAGCTGCTTTTGATCGTTATCATCCTCTGGTGGATTGGACGATTTTTCAGTCCGCCCCTGAACCGGCTTTGGTCTCGCAGCATTGGAGCCGGTTTTGTGTGGATCAGGCAGAACGGATCGCTGATGATGCGCTGGATCGTTATTGCAGGTGTGTTATTGGCGGTGTTCATTATTTATCAGTGGCAGTAAGCAATCTTTCCCTACTGATATTACCTCTACCATAACGCGACCATGGCTTCAGACCCAGGCTACGCTAACGGGCTGTGCATAACGACAGGATCTATTTTTGCCTCCGCACAATAATGCAGCTCAAGCACGAAGACCGGATCAGTTGGGGCGCTCATCGACCGGTGGATTAAGATGCAAAGATTCATAGCCAACCCATCCATGGACTCAAACCCAGGTTCTCCTGACCCTGTCTGGACCGGTTCCAGCGGTCTTTCATGAGCTGGCTCGCATGTGCTTAGCCCGCAGACTGTGCAGGTGCCAAGTCGATCAATGTAATGACCACTGCTGTACTCATATCGAAAAAAAACCGTGCACCGGTTAGACCGGGCACGGCTTTCTACTTATCAACAGGGTCAAACGCCTATGAAGGCTTTATGACCTTTCGATGAAGCTATCAGACACCGCCACGAGAGGCACGTTTGCGTTCGTGCTCCAGCAGGTGACGCTTGCGCAGACGAATATTTTTTGGCGTGACTTCCACCAGTTCATCTTCGTCAATGAATTCCACCGCATATTCCAGGTTCAGCTTAATAGGCGGAACCAGGCGCACGGCCTCATCGGTGCCCGAAGCGCGCACGTTGGTCAGCTGTTTACCCTTAATTGGGTTAACCACCAGATCATTATCACGACTGTGGATGCCAATGATCATGCCTTCGTACAGGGCTTCACCCGGCGACACAAACATGCGGCCACGATCCTGCAATTTCCACAAGGCATAGGCAACCGCGTCACCATTATCCTGGCTGATCAGTACACCGTTGCGACGCTCGCCGATACTGCCTTCACGCACAGGTGCGTAGTCGTCGAAAATATGGCTCATCAGACCGGTACCTCGGGTCATGGACAGAAACTCGCTCTGGAAGCCGATCAGGCCGCGCGCAGGAATGCGATATTCCATACGGGTGCGACCGCGACCGTCCGATTGCATGTCCAGCAGTTCGCCCTTGCGACGACCCAGCTCTTCCATCACGCCGCCCTGGTGATCATCTTCCAGGTCAACCGTCAGCAGCTCCATCGGTTCGTGACGAACGCCATCAATTTCCTTGTAAACCACGCGCGGTCGCGACACTGCCAGTTCAAAGCCTTCACGCCGCATGTTTTCAATCAGAATCGTCAGATGCAACTCGCCGCGACCCGATACTTCGAAGACGGTATCGTCTCCGGTGTCTCGTACACGCAGCGCCACATTGGATTTGAGCTCAAGGTTCAGGCGATCGCGAATCTGGCGGCTGGTCACGAATTTGCCTTCGCGGCCTGCCAGCGGCGATGTATTGACCATGAAATTCATGTTCAGTGTCGGTTCATCAATCTTGAGCATGGGCAATGGCTCAGGCTGATTGGGGTCGCACAGGGTGCAGCCGATACCGATTTCTTCGATACCATTGATCAGAACGATGTCGCCAGCGTCGGCGCTGTCAACCTGCTCGCGCTCCAGGCCCTTGAATTTCAATACCTGGCTGACGCGGCCCTTGCTCTGCGCACCGTCTTCACCAAAACAGACCATCACTTCCTGGCCCGGACGAATCCGACCACGATTGATACGGCCAACGCCGATCTTGCCGACGTAGCTGTTGTAGTCCAGCGAAATGATCTGCAATTGCAGGGGCGCTTCCTTGTCGTCATTACGCTGAGGCACGTATTGGAGAATCGCGTCAAACAGCGGACGCATATCGCCTTCGCGAACATCATCGGTCAGACCGGCGTAGCCGGTAAGCCCGGAGGCATACACGATCGGGAAATCAAGCTGTTCTTCTGTCGCGCCAAGTTTGTCAAACAGATCAAAGGTGGTGTCGATGGCAAAATCCGGACGTGCGCCAGGACGGTCAATCTTGTTGACAACCACAATCGGCTTTAAGCCCAGGGCCAGTGCTTTCTTGGTCACGAAACGCGTCTGCGGCATCGGGCCTTCGACCGCGTCTACCAGCAGCAACACGCCATCGACCATGGACAGTACCCGTTCTACTTCGCCGCCGAAGTCGGCGTGTCCCGGGGTGTCAATAATATTGATGTGTGTCCCTTCATATTCCACGGCACAGTTTTTGGACAGAATCGTGATGCCACGTTCTTTTTCAATATCGTTCGAGTCCATGACACGCTCAACCATCGCCTGGTTGTCACGGAACGTACCGGACTGACGTAAAAGCTGATCGACCAGCGTTGTTTTCCCATGGTCAACGTGTGCAATAATCGCAACGTTACGGAGCGCTCGGCTCATAATGTATCTTCCTTTTGTCGTATATTGGACGGCAGCAGGCCGTCCGGTATTTCATTTAGCGGTATCAGGGGTGTCAGCCTGTTTTCCATCTGTTCGAGCTGGTCTATCGTCGTGGCGTCGGTCAGATCGAAAGGGCCGACACGCGTCCTGCGCAAAGCGGTCAAGTGAGCAAAACAGCCCAGAGCCCGACCGATATCCTGAGCCAGTGTTCTGATATACGTTCCCTTGCTGCAATCGACAGCCAGCACCATCGACGTTTCGTCCAGAGCCTGCACCTGCAGGTTGTGGATCACCACCGCGCGCGGCTCTCTTTCCAGTACTATTCCCTGACGGGCATATTCATAAAGCGGGCGCCCGTCACGCTTGAGTGCCGAATGCATAGGCGGAATCTGTAGTATTGAACCGCGAAACTGTGGCAATACCATGTCGATTTTTTCACGAGTCACCAATTCGGCTGTCAGCTGTGCCTGTTGCACAACAGTGCCGGTCAAATCGCCTGAATCGGTTTCCGCGCCAAACTGCAATGTCGCAATATAGGACTTGTCGGCATCCAGCATGGTCCCGCAAATTTTAGTTGCCTTGCCAAAACAGCAAACCAGCAAGCCCGTCGCAAATGGATCAAGCGTACCGGTATGGCCCCCTTTTTTCGCATCCAGCATGCGACGCACGCGTTGCAGCGACTGGTTGCTGGAATATCCGAACTGCTTGTCCAGCAAAAGGACGCCGTCGATATCCTGCCCGCGTTTTCTTCCCATCGCCTGCCCTGATGTTACTTGCTATCGTCTTTGGTGTCCGGTAGCGGATCGACGCTTTCCGGATAGTCTTGTGGCCGATTGGCGCGGTCGATCAGTTGTGTCATTTCAATACCGCGCGCCAGCTGATCGTCATGAAAAAAACGCAGCGTAGGCACAGTATGGATATGCAACATCTTGAACAACAGGGAATGCAGCCAGCCCGCTTTCTCGTTAAGCAGGGTGGTAGCCGCTTCCGGTTCAGCGCCAAGTACGGTAAACCATACCTTGGCGTGCGCGTAATCGGCCGACAAATCCACGCCGGTCAGCGTAATCAGACCCGAGCGCGACATATCGAGCTCGCGCTGAATCAGCACTGCCAGATCTTTCTGGATCTGCTCGGCCAGACGGACGTTCCGGTTTGCGCCGGAGGATTTATGACGGTTCATAATAATTTACAGTGAGCGGGCAATTTCTTTGATTTCAAAAATTTCAAGCTGGTCGCCAACTTCGATATCCGAATTGTTGCGCAGAGTGATACCGCAATCGAAGCCGGACTTGACTTCCTTGACGTCATCCTTGAAGCGTTTAAGTGATTCGAGCGAACCTGTCCAGTGAACAACGTTGTTGCGCAACAGGCGTACCTGTGAATCGCGACGGACCAGGCCCTCGGTGACCATACAACCGGCCACTTTACCGATACGGGAAATACTGTAGACTTCACGAATTTCAACCATACCGATCACTTCTTCGCGCTCTTCCGGCGCCAGCATGCCGGACATGGCATTGCGAACGTCATCGACCGCATCATAAATGATGTTGTAGTAGCGAACATCAATATCGTTGGCATCGGCCAGCTTTTTGGTGCTCTGGTCTGCCCGGACATTGAACCCGATTACCACAGCATTGGAGGCGATCGCCAGGTTGATGTCGCTTTCGGAAATGCCGCCAACGGCTGCATGTACAACCTGGACACGCACTTCGTCGGTTGACAGTTTGGTCAGAGACTGCACCAGCGCTTCCTGGGAACCCTGAACGTCGGTTTTGACGATCAGCGACAATGTCTGCATACCTTCGCCGAGGTTGTCGAACATAGACTCCAGTTTTGCTGCCTGCTGTCTGGCCAGTTTGACGTCACGGAACTTGCCTTGACGGAACAGCGCGATCTCGCGCGCCTTGCGTTCGTCGACAAGCACCAGCACCTCGTCACCTGCCTGCGGCACTTCGGTCAGACCCTGGATTTCAACAGGAATGGCCGGGCCGGCTTTGGTAATAGGCTTGCCGTTCTCATCGAGCATGGCGCGCACGCGACCAAAGCTTGCGCCGGCCAGCAATGCATCGCCACGATTGAGCGTACCGCTTTGAACCAGAATGGTGGCAACCGGACCGCGACCCTTGTCAAGGCGCGCTTCGATCACGATACCTTTGGCTGGCGCATCTACCGGCGCTTTCAGTTCAAGAATTTCAGCCTGAAGCAGCACATTTTCCAGCAATTCGTCGATGCCCTTCCCTGTCTTGGCCGAAACCGACACGAAGGGAACGTCACCGCCATATTCCTCGGGAACCACTTCTTCAGTAACCAGTTCCTGCTTGACGCGTTCCGGATTGGCGTCAGGTTTGTCGATCTTGTTGACAGCAACAACCATGGGCACACCAGCCGCTTTCGCGTGATGGATTGCCTCTTTGGTTTGTGGCATCACGCCGTCATCGGCGGCCACCACGAGAATGACAATATCGGTGGCCTTGGCGCCACGGGCACGCATGGCGGTAAACGCCTCGTGACCCGGGGTATCCAGGAACGTCACCATGCCGCCTTCGGTCTGGACGTGATAGGCGCCAATATGTTGCGTAATGCCACCGGCTTCGCCCGAGGCCACTTTGGCACGGCGAATGTAATCGAGCAATGACGTTTTACCATGGTCAACGTGACCCATAACCGTCACCACCGGTGCTCGTGGCAGCAACTCTGCATCTGCACCTGTATCACCGATATCCAGGAACGCTTCGGGATCGTCAAGCTTGGCGGCAATCGCATTATGCCCCAGCTCTTCAACCACGATCATGGCCGTTTCCTGATCCAGGACCTGATTGATGGTAACCATCTGGCCCAGTTTCATGAGTTCCTTGATCACTTCAGCGGCTTTGACAGACATCTTGTGTGCCAGATCGGCCACTGTAATTGTCTCGGGCACATGAACTTCACGGGCAATAAATTCGGGGGTGGAGGGCTGATTGGCCTGAGCGTGCTGATGCTTATTGCGACCGCGTGATCCACCACGGCCACCAGAAGAGCGCCAGCCGTCTTCCTTGCCTGCGGGGCCGGCACGTTTTTCAGCAACGGCTTTTTTCCCGCGGGACTGTTCGTCAGACCATTTCTTGTCTGTTTCGGCAGGCTTGTGTGCGCCAGGAGCGGCAAGGGTTTTGACATCCTTTTTCCCAGCCTTTTTAGTGGCTTCTGCCCCTTCGGCAGTAGGCGTGGCGCGCAGCACTTTACGCGGCTTGTTCAACATGTCGCGCAAGGCGGCAGCTTCGGCTTCAGCCTGACGGCGCGCTTCATCGCGGCGGGCATCGGCGGCTTCGCTACGCGCAGCCACAGGTTTACGGGCCGCTGTTGTGGCACGCGATGTGTCTGGCTGACGCGGTTTGGCCTGTTCGCTGCGAACCGTTTCAGGCTTGGCCTGATCCCGGGTGTCTGTGTTGCGCGCCTCGGCGGCGGCCGGTGCACTGGCAACTGGCGAGGGTGTCGCAGCCACAGCGGCTTCTGCAGCTGCTGGCGTAGTTGCGCTTGGGACTGATTCGGGCTCTGCTGCCTGTGCCGGCGTCGCTACGGTTTGCTCGGCGGCCGCTGGTGCAGTTGCTGCAGACGCCTGGTCTGCTGCCGGTTGCACTTGCTGCGATGGCTGGGCTTTTTCGCCTGCGTACGGTTGCGCTGGCTCGGGCTGTGATGCCGCCTGTTCGCCGACCGCTGCGGACTCAGGCGCTGGCGACGCTTGCGCTTCGACCGGCGCAGCCGTAGCTACGTGGGCATCGGCAACAGCCGGTGCAGCAACCTGCTCAGAACCGACAGCGGCCGCAGTTTCATTTGTTTCCGGCACATCGGCTGTATCTGGCTTGGCCTCAGTGACATCCCGTTTGACGAAGACACGTTTTTTGCGCACTTCGACCTGAATAGTCCGCGAACGGCCTGAGCCATCCGCCTGACGGATTTCTGATGTTTCGCGACGTGTAACGGTGATTTTTTTTCCATCTTTTGCACCATGCGCACGACGCAGCGAGTCCAGAAGTTTCGCTTTGTCGCTTTCGGTCACGACATCTTCCACCGATTTCAGATTCACGCCAGCCGAGCGAAGCTGTTCTAGCAACACATTCGCTGGCATTTTGAGTTCGACGGCAAACTGGTTTACGGTATTACTGGGCATTAAGTTCTCTCTTCCCTTACAACGTTTCAATAACTGGCTGATGGCCACTGAGCAAAGTGTGAACTTCGTTATTCAGGGCTGGATCGACAAGGCCGCTGGTGTAGTGCGCATCGCCTGCACGGTGGCCAACCATGCCACGATACACACTCAACAGTGCTACCCCGCAATCACTTTTCTTCGTCATCAAACCAGTGCGCCCGGGCGCGCATGATAATTTCACTGGCCTGTTCATCAGTCATACCCGTGATTTCAGCCAGTTCGTCGGTCGCAAGTTCGGCCAGATCATCAAGCGTTGCCACGCCGGCGTCACCTAAAGTGGTAACCAATTCCGGGGTCATGCCTTCAAGATCCAGCAAATCCTGCGCTGTTTCAACCCGCTCTTCCTGGGCAATGGCTTCGGTCAGCAGGGCAGTACGTGCGCGGTTGCGCAATTCGTTGACGGTTTCTTCATCGAAACCATCTATTTCCAGCAATTCCTGGATAGGGACATAAGCCACCTCTTCCAGTCCGGTAAAGCCTTCATCAATCAGAATATCGGCCACCTGTTCATCGACATCCAGGCGCTCCATAAACATGGCGCGCTGGCCTGTGCGCTCTTCCTGCTGGCGGTTCTGATTTTCTTCCGGTGTCATGATATTGATCTGCCAGCCGGTCAGATCAGAAGCCAGACGCACGTTCTGACCACGCGAACCAATCGCTTTCGGCAGATTTTCGGCGTCGACAACAACGTCCATGGCATGCTTGTCTTCGTCTACGACAATGGATTCGACAGCGGCCGGCGCCAATGCGCCAATCACGAACTCGGCCGGCTCGTCGGCCCACAATACGATATCAACCTGCTCTCCGCCCAGTTCGTTACGAACGGCGGTAACGCGCGAGCCGCGCATGCCAACGCATGTACCGATGGGGTCAATACGCTTGTCATAGGCCACAACTGCAATTTTAGCGCGAAGTCCGGGGTCACGGGCCGCTGCCTTGATTTCCAGCAAACCCTGTTCAATCTCGGGAACTTCGTTTTCAAACAGCTCACGGATAAATTCGGGCGCGGTGCGGGACAGCAGAACCTGCTGGCCTCTTGCCGTACGGTCGACCTTGGCTACCCAGGCGCGAACCCGGTCGCCGACGCGCAGATTCTCTTTGGGAATCATTTCGGAGCGAGGCAGGCGCGCTTCAATCTTGCCTGTTTCAATAATGGCGTCACCCTTGTCCAGCCGCTTGATGGTACCGGAAATAATGGTCTCGCCACGATCCAGGAAATCATTGAGACCCTGCTCTCTTTCGGCATCGCGAATTTTCTGAATAATGGCCTGCTTGGCAGCCTGAGCCCCGATACGACCGAACTCGATTGGCTCAAGCGCCTCTTCAAGATATTCGCCCTCCTGGATACCAGGCTGGATTTCCTGTGCTTCAGACAGCAATTCCTGGCGGTCCGGCTCCTGCAGGCCCGCATCGTCGGGCACCACAAGCCAGCGTCTGTAACCCTCATGCGAGCCATTTGAACGATCAATAACGACACGAATATCGGCGTCGTCCTTGAAACGTTTTTTCATCGCAGAGGCAAGCGCATTTTCAAGCGCACCAAATACGACCTCACGCGATACGTTTTTTTCACGTGCCAAAGCATCTACAAGCAGAAGAATTTCGCGACTCATCGCTTTTTACCCTTGAAATCAAGAACCGGATCCAGCTTTGCCTTTTCGATATCATCGAAAGCAAACTCAATTGTCTGTGTCTCGTTCTTTTTAATGTCAAATTCCAGACAGAATGTCTCTGTCGGCGCACCATCTGAACTATCTTTATGCCGCAGAATGCCGGTAAATACCTTGCGATTGTCCTGCGGTTCCCGTAATTTTACTTCCACACGTGCCTGCTGCGCGGCGAACCGATCAAAATCGCGGCGTGTGCGCAGCGGCCGGTCCACGCCAGGCGACCCCACTTCAAGCCGTTTATATTCGATGTTTTCCACCTCGAATACGCGCGAAAGCTGCCGCGAAACCTGTTCGCAGTCTTCGATCGTAAT
>JBOIGK010000198.1:0-4057 GCA_050742695.1 Advenella sp.
GTTCAAAACATGGCTGCTGGAAACGGCGGCAACCGATATTAAGAATTTGACGGATGCGTTATCCGAATGACCTCCCTGATCCGGAAAGAGCGAATGTAGGAGGGTGGATAGTTGCCATGCCGCCCCGCTCGTCTGGTACGAGCCTATGTCATTAGGCGGCGGCGATGACCACTAGCTATGGCTTGCGGCTTTTGTGGTGAATGAAGAATGCGGCCGATACATGCAAGATGTCCGGTCAGATTGAGTTGGAAGCCCGAGGCGAAAAAGTGTGGGCAAAAATAAAAACGGCCCAAGTACATGTATGTACTTAAGCCGTCAATATTTAACTGGTTGCGGGGGCAGGATTTGAACCTACGACCTTCGGGTTATGAGCCCGACGAGCTGCCAGACTGCTCCACCCCGCGTCTGTGTAAGAAAAGAATATTAGCCCATTTTGAGTTATGATGCAAGTCTGATAATACAAAGCGACAAATCATGGACCAGAATTTATCTCGAAAAATCCTAGAAACCGCCTTGCTGTGCGCCGATGAACCTATGAGAATAGGGGATTTGCGCAAGTTGTTTACTGATTCGGACGAAATTGACAATGATGTAATTAAGCAACAGTTGCAGGTATTGCAAGACGAATGGGCAGATAAAGGTTTAGAATTATCGGAATTGGCAAGTGGTTGGCGTTTTCAAAGCCGGCCCGAGATGCAAAAGTATTTAGAACGCCTGAATCCAGAAAAGCCGCCCAAATATTCACGGGCAGTCATGGAGACTTTGGCAATTATTGCCTGGCGTCAGCCTGTCACTCGCGGAGACATAGAAGATATTCGCGGGGTCACGGTTTCATCACAAATCATCAAAACGTTAGAAGAGCGCGGCTGGATAGACGTGTTAGGACATCGTGATGCCCCCGGGCGTCCGGCGTTACTGGGCACGACAAAGCAGTTTCTCGATGACCTTGGGCTTAAGGCGCTTGATGACCTGCCTGTACTGGATAGTGGCGAAGCTGGCATGCCGGATTTATCCGGGCTGGATATGAATATCACGGCCTCGGAACAGCCTGCACAAGAGCAGGTAGAATCTGAGATGGTTTCCGATGAGTCTGCGCCTGACGAGTCAGCGCCCGATGCGGCCGGCTCGGCACAGATTGACTCAATCGCGTCAGAGGCGGTGTTGGCAGATTCTGATGCCGAGGATTCTGATAGCGACGACTCTGATGCCGAGGGTGCTGGTGACCAGGCTTTGTCTGGCTCAGCGGATCGGTTGGCCGATGTGGTCGAGTCAACCGGTGATGTAGCGGAATTGGTCAATGAAGGACCGGCTGAAATCAGCGAAGTGTCAGATGAAATCAAGATTGGTGCAGACGGGTTGGTTCCTGCTGCCGGCGCGCAAGCGCAGAATACCGGAAAGTCTCAAGAGCGCGTTGCCCACGGCGATGTGACCGAAGAGATGGCTGTTGCAGACGAGACAGTAACAGCCGCCCAAGAGATGCCGGCTGGGTTCAGCCCAGATTCGACATCACAAAATGAACAGCCAGACGATCATAGCGTTGATCCTGCTGATGATAAATCATCAGACCGGGAGGCGAGTGATAATCAAAACGACGATTTAAAGAATAAAACATAGTTTTTTGGAGTTACCAACATAATGAATAGTTCGGATCACGTTGATGCGGAAAATAATTCAAATGAAACGCGTTCAAACCGTTCAAACGAATACGACAATGATTCTGTCACCAGAGTAATTACCATTCAGGGCGCCGACCAGACCGGTGCTGCGCCTGAAGCCGACGCACGCCAGAAGGGCAAGGGGCGCAAGTTGCGCACGCCGTTTCGTCGTCGTCGCGCCGATGCCGTGGTGGAAAAAACGGAACAGCCGGAAGTCACGGCCGAGGTGAGTGCTGCGCCAGCGAAGAAAGCGCAGCCGCGGCCTCGTCGCGCGCCAGGGGCGAGAGCGCCCGGCGGCAAGGGGCGCACGCCCCAGGCGCGTCCGGAACGCCAGGAGCAGGCGAGCAGCCCGTTTACTGCGGCCCAGGATGAGCAGGATGCGGATCAGGCGCTGGCCTATCTGGATGGCACGGCGCGTCTTGAGCAGAAACTGAACAAAATTCTCAATAGCGACGCTGTCAATCCAAAGCTGCACAAAGTGCTGGCTGATGCGGGCGTCGGTTCGCGTCGGGATATGGAAGAGCTGATTATCGCCGGCCGGGTGTCGGTCAATGGCGAACCTGCTCATATTGGTCAGCGCGTCGGGTCGCAGGATCAAGTCCGCGTTAATGGTCAGTTGGTGATGCGGCCCAATGCCAAGCGTCCGCCGCGCGTTATTCTGTATCACAAGCCTGCCGGGGAAATTGTCAGTCATGATGATCCCGAAGGTCGTGCATCTGTATTTTCGCGTTTGCCCAAAATGCGCACTGGTAAATGGATTTCTGTGGGCAGGCTGGATCTGAATACCGAAGGGTTGCTGATATTTACCACCTCGGGAGATCTGGCGCATCGGTTTATGCATCCCCGGTTTGGCAACGAGCGTGAGTACGCGGTGCGTGTGCTGGGAGAGATGACAGATGCTCAGCGTGAAAGTCTGGTTACCGGGATTGTGCTGGAAGATGGTGCAGCATCCTTTACCAGCATGGAATTTATTGGCGGCGAAGGTAGTAACCGCTGGTTTCGGGTTACTTTGCAGGAAGGACGTAACCGCGAAGTACGACGCATGTTCGAGGCGGTAGGTGTGACGGTCAGTCGGTTGATCCGCACCCGTTTCGGCGACATCGTGCTGCCTCGTAATCTGAAGCGCGGCCGCTGGGAAGAGTTGGATCCGGCGCTGGTCACGGCGCTGATGATTCAAACCGGATTGGTCAAAGAAGAAGATAGCTCAGACAACCGTCGGCCTCGCCAGCCTATTTCCCACGATAACGCCATGCCTCCGGGCTTTGAAACGCCGGTCAAGACGCGATCTCATGCGCCGGGCGGACGTCCGGCTCATGGACGCAACAATGGTCATGGTCGCGCAGGTGCAGCGGCGCCTGGCGCTGTGGCGCCCCGTCAGGGTCGTGCGGCTGCTGGCGGCACCGGGTTGTACAATAATCGCCGTCAGGGCGGACCTGCCGAAGGGCGGGGCGAAGGCCGCAATGGCGCAAGAGCAGCCGACAAGAGCGAGCAGCCTCGCAATGGAAAAGGCGGCGGGCGTGGTGGCAATGCCAGTGGACGCTCCAATACCCGCCAGGCGTCACCACGTAGTCGTGATGAATGGCAGCCCTCCGGTCCGTCGGCTCATGAATCTCAACTGGGATTTATTGGTCGCAATCGTAACGGACGGTAGGCGGATGCGGCATGGTCTGCGGCGTGGCGGGGTGGTGTGAACGCTGCTGCAGGCCAAATTGATGTTATGCTGAATAAATAGTAAAGTATTGATTATTCTGTTATAATTTCGGATTAACTAATTGGCTGGTTAGTGTTTTGTGCCTGTTTTTGCCTTAAAGTGCTTGATGGGGTAGCCCAAAGGGTTTGTCTTGAGGGCATCATAAAAAGGTGTTTTGCGCAGTGTTCACAGTGGTAGCCGCAAGGTAGATTTGCACGGTCTTTGACCAGATGCAACGCCGGAGGGGTGGCAAGGTGCTCTGTAGCGTGCCCGGTACGAAAACAATAACCAGAAACAGCTATGTATACCTTATTTTTACAGGCAAGCGGCTTTTATGGGTCTGGCCGGGTGGAAATGTCGGGTAGGCTGCCAAAAAATGGCTGCATCTGCAAATTGCTGCATCTGCGGTTTTTTTTGCGCGCATAGCTGTAATCAACAATGGGCTGGAAAAGGCCCATTTTTTATTGTATGACTGATTTATACACACTTACCGAACAGGCAATCGCCGGCCTTGGTGTTGATCTCGTTGATGTCGAACGGGCTGCGCTGGGGCTGTTGCGGGTCACGATCGACCGCGAGGGCGGCATTACGATCGAAGACTGCGAACAGGTTTCGCGGCAGCTTTCGCGCGTATTCGAGGTGGAAAACATCGAATATAAACGGCTTGAAGTGGGGTCGCCTGGCGTGGACCGGCCGCTGCGCACACGCCGCG
>JBOIGK010000199.1:0-3276 GCA_050742695.1 Advenella sp.
ATCTGGTTTGAAGACATATGCTCCTCCTGTTTATATGCAACCAAATGGTTGCACTAAGTGTAAAACAGGAAAATCCAATAAGCAAATATTTTTTCTGCACCAATCGCGGCAACACGAGCCCGGCTCAGCTGCAATGGGTGTAACAGCATGCTCCCGGCCGACCCTCGTTTACACACGGGGCATCAGCCGATTGATTTGCGTTTTCCCATTTGCCTCTTCCTGTTACCAGTATTTGCCACAAGGGGGTTATCAAAATGAAAAAGCCTGCCTTTCGGATTTAACGATAGGCATTCATGGCGTTTGCCAACATACTACCGGGCGAACTGATTCGCGTGCCCCATGGTGCGCCCACGCCCCACACGGAGACACTCATATGAAAATGACACCCCTAAGCCTTGCAGCTACGATGGCCCTGCTGGTTACCCCCGCCCTGGCCGCGGCTGCCGATTATCCACAGCGTCCCATTTCATTGATTGTGCCTTTTGCCGCCGGCGGCCCGACCGATGTTGTCGCCCGCTCCCTTGCCAACGAAATGGGCAAGGTGCTCAAGCAGACCGTGGTGGTGGAAAACAGGACCGGCGCCGGTGGCACACTGGCGGCCGGCTACGTGGCTGCTGCCAAGCCTGATGGCCACACCATTTTCCTGCACCACACCGGCATGGCAACAGCCCCCGCCATGTACAGCAAACTGCGCTATGACCCGCTCAAGAGCTTTGAATATATTGGCGAAGTTGTCGATGTCCCCATGACTTTGATGGCGCGTGCGGATCTGCCGCCGAACAATTTCAAGGAATTTGTCGACTACGCCAAAGCCAATGGCGACAAAATCAATCTGGCCAATGCCGGCCCAGGCGCGGTCTCCCAGCTATGTGGTTCGCTGCTGCAACAGGCCATGGGCGTGAAATTTACCACCGTACCCTTCCAGGGAACCGGTCCTGCCATGACGGCGCTGATGGGCAAGCAGGTTGATGTGCTGTGCGACCAGACCACGCAAACCTTGCCGCATATCAAGGCAAAAGACCTGAAGTTCTACGGCGTGACAACACCCGAGCGGATCACACAGTTACCCGATGCGCCGACATTGGCCGAACAGGGACTCAAGGGATTCGACGTCAAAGTATGGCATGGTCTGTACGCGCCTAAAGGCACGCCTAAACAAGCCGTAGACAAATTGAACGAGTCTCTGAAGGTGGCCCTCAAAGCGCCCGCTTTTGTGCAACGGATGGACCAATTGGGCGCGCAGATCGTGAGCCAAGAGCGTCAGACTCCCGAGTCGCTGCAAAAATGGCTGGCCGCTGAAGTGGCCAAATGGGGCCCTATCCTGAAAGCGGAAAACATCAGCATCAACTAAATCGCATTGATTCTTAAGGCCGGCGGCATTGCCCGCCGCAATTGCGCCTGTGAAGATCAGCTCTCACAGGCTTTTTTTCTGCGTTGCAAACGTCGGCCTGCGCTGCCTTGATCAGTATTAGTCACTGAAGGCAACATCAAATGTCATCACCGAGGTAAGCGATTGCCCCGGCTCCAGCGGTTGCCCGCCCACCTGTGTAGGGCCGTAAGTGGCGTTCAGATTAAACGCATCGGACGTATTGCTGACCGGCTCGACGCAGAACCAGTCTTTGCCCGGCGGGCTATAGACCACCAGGAAATCCAGAGGCTGCGTCGCGGTCATGCGCAGGGTGCGGCGCTCATCCGGCCAGTGGATGTCGGCCACGTGATCCCAGGCAGTGAAGGGATGATCGAAAACGTGCCGGTCGATCGCAATACCCTGTTTGAGCGCATCGGTATCCGGATGCAGGGCCAGATTCAGCGGCATGACCTCCTCGTCGCTGATCCAGGCCTGGCCTACGCCTGCTGTCAGAGTCGTATTGGGATGGCGCACAAAATAGGGATGATGCCCCATGCCCACCGGCATGACGCGGTGGCCGGTATTGGTCACCGTCAGGTGCACCTTCAGTCTTAACGGCTCCAGTACGAAACGCTGCTCGGCAACAAACGCGTAGGGCCAGGCATCCGGCGTGTGCGTATACCGTATGGTCAGCTCGTTTTCCTGCTGTGATTCCACGGACCATGGCTTGTTGCGCACAATGCCATGGATGCTGTGCGGAGAATCGGGTTTGGTCGAAGGGTAGGTCACGCGCTGACCTTCGAACTCGAAGGTGCCGTTACGCAGCCGTCCGAACCAGGGCAGCAGCGGAAAGCTGGACATCTCGGAGACCAGACCTTCGTCGATCGCCTGTTCAGAAGCGTCGCGCAACCATGGGCATATGACGTTATCAATGCGATGCCGGTAACCGCAAATGGCGCCCCCTATATGAGGCGCTACAATCAATTCGGCCTGCTCGGCACGCAGGGTAATCAATTTCGTTTTACTCATTCGGTGTCCTTTCTGTGCAATGTATATGTCAGGTTCAGGCGGTCTGCGCCACCGCCGCGGCAGACGCCCAATAGCGCTGCAGCCAGCCGAGACCGTCGCGGGTGCCACGAGCCGGCCGATACTCGCAGCCGATCCAGCCGTCGTAGCCCAGCGCCTCCAGTTGCCCGAACACATACGAATAATTCAGTTCTCCCGTATCGGGTTCGTGCCGGTCCGGTGCACCGGCAATCTGCATATGGCCGACCAGCCCGCTGCCAAGCGATTGGCTGATATGACGAGTGACATCGCCTTCGGTTCGCTGGCAATGGTAAAGGTCCATCTGGATACGCAGGTTATCCATGTTTACCTGCGCCAGCACGTCGCGCGCCTGCGCCTGGCGGGACAGAAAATAGCCCGGCATATCAATCGGATTGATCGGTTCGATCATCAGCTCCAAATCGGCGCCCTGCAGCAGCGCGGCCGCTTTGGACAGCGTATCCAGATATTGCTCGTGCGCAGCAGCATGCGCGCCCCGGTCGGGCACAATTCCGGCCATCACATGGATGCGCGGCACACCCAGAATCAAAGCGTAATCAATGGCTTTTTTCACACCATCCAGGCATTCGGTCTGGCGACCCGGCAGGCAGGCCAGCCCTTTTTCGCCGGCCGCCGCAACGCCCGATGGCGCATTGATCAGCACTTGCTGCAAGCCGTGATCCTGCAGCCGACGGCCGATTGCATCGGCCTCTTCATCGTAAGGGAACAGACATTCGACCCCTTTGAAGCCATCCTGCGCCGCCAGCGCGTAGCGGTCCAGGAACGGCACCTCGGTATACAGCAAGGACAGGTTCGCAGCAAACTTTAACATTACTGATATCCCATTTGCGCCAACAAGCTGTCGGGCACCGTGATGCCTTGTT
>JBOIGK010000200.1:0-3374 GCA_050742695.1 Advenella sp.
GGTTAATCCAAGGAACTTTTTCGATTATGAAAGAAATTACCGGTTTCAATCGATTGTACTTGGTAAATTTCAATATTTCGTTGCTAACGACCCACGCCACGAGGCCTACCCCATGAATGCGGCAACCCGGTTTTGCCGCCGCTTGCCGTCAAAATAAAAAGAGCAAACCGGCAGCTGACCATTTCCGCTGAACAGGCCCGTTTCGTTCTACCGACCGGGGTATGCTGACCCCTGACCATTCGGTCAATAATCATAACCACCCTAACCGCTAATCGTAAGCAGTGCCAGGCGGCTGGCCACGCCGACAGAAACCGGCAACACGCCATACTCGGCTCAAGGGGTCAGAGTAAGGAAGTCAGGGTGGGTGTCGCCTGCAACCGTAGAGGCCAAGTTGCCGCCGGAAGGCGGGCAACGGCGTTATCATATCGAAACTGCAATACAAGCATAGCAATGAGCATAACAATATTGTTGAACCTTAAGGATAAAAACCATGAGTCACGACCGTAACAAACTTGCCCTGGATTACCACGCCTATCCGACACCAGGCAAAATTTCCGTTACCCCGACCAAACCGCTGGCCAACCAGGACGACCTGTCGCTAGCCTATTCGCCGGGCGTCGCGGCGGCGTGCATGGCCATTTTTGCCGATGGCGATATAGCTGCATCAAAATACACCTCGCGCGCCAATCTGGTCGGCGTCATCACCAATGGCACAGCGGTACTGGGTCTGGGCAATATCGGTCCGCTGGCCTCCAAGCCCGTCATGGAAGGCAAAGGCTGCCTGTTCAAGAAATTTGCCGGCATCGACGTTTTCGATATTGAATTGGCTGAAACCGATCCCGACAAACTGGTCGACATCATTGCCGCACTGGAACCCACGCTGGGTGGCGTCAACCTGGAAGACATCAAGGCGCCGGAATGCTTTTATATCGAGAAAAAACTGCGCGAACGCATGAAAATCCCGGTTTTTCACGATGATCAGCATGGCACGGCCATTATTTCTTCGGCCGCCATTCTCAACGGTCTGAAAATCGTCGGCAAGGACATCAACAAGATCAAACTGGTCTGCTCCGGCGCCGGCGCTGCAGCAATTGCCTGCCTTGATTTACTGGTCAACCTGGGCGTGGCGCGCCAGAATATCTTTGTTGTGGACTCCCGCGGCGTGATCTGGGAAGGTCGCGACCAGAACATGGAGCCGAACAAGGCGCGTTACGCACAGAAAACAGAGGACCGGACCCTGGCCGATGTGATGCGCGACACTGATGTATTCCTGGGCTGCTCGGCCAAGGACGTCCTGAAGCAGGATATGGTTGCCACCATGGCGCCCTCGCCTCTGATTCTGGCCCTGGCCAACCCGGACCCTGAGATCCGTCCGGAAGACGCCAAAGCGGTACGCCCGGACTGCATTATCGCGACCGGCCGCTCCGATTACCCCAACCAGGTCAATAACGTACTGTGCTTCCCCTTTATTTTCCGCGGCGCGCTGGACGTGGGCGCAACCCGCATTACCGAAGAAATGAAAATGGCCTGCGTGCAGGCCATTGCCGATCTGGCGCAGGCCGAGCCAAGCGATGAAGTCGCACTGGCCTATGAAGGACAAGACCTGAGCTTTGGTCCCGAATATATTATTCCGAAGCCTTTTGATCCCAGACTGATCGTCCAGATCGCCCCGGCCATTGCCAAGGCGGCCATGGAATCGGGTGTTGCTACCCGTCCGATCGAAGACATGGATGCCTATCGCCAGCAATTGATGGGCTTCGTATATCGTTCCGGTCCGCTGATGCGCCCCCTGTTCAAACAGGCACGCACCACCCCACCGAAACGTGTGGTCTATGCCGATGGCGAAGACGAGCGTGTATTGCGTGCAGCGCAGACGGTCATCGACGAACAGCTGGCCTATCCGATTCTGATCGGACGCCCTGCCGTGATCGAAATGCGCGTCAAGAAACTGGGGCTGCGCCTGGCGGCCGGCACCAACGTGGAAGTGGTCAACCCCGAAGACGACGAACGCTTCAACGAAACCTGGACGGCTTACTATAAAATCAAAGGTCGTGATGGCGTCACACCCAACGTGGCAAAAGCCATGGTGCGCAAGCACAACACCCTGATCGGTGTATTGCTGATGGAACGCGGCGACGCCGACGCCATGATCTGTGGCGTGGGCAGCCGCTTTGACAACCAGCTCAAGTATGTGTCGGAAGTAATTGGCCTGAAAGAAGGGGTAACTACCTTTGCGGCAATGAACGTGCTGATTCTGCCAGACCAGACCCTGTTCATTTGCGATACTCATGTAAACGAAGATCCGACCGACGAGCAGGTTGCAGACATTACGATCCAGGCCGCCGATGAAATGATCCGCTTTGGCATTCAACCCAAAATCGCCCTGCTATCGCACTCCAATTTCGGCAGCCGTCCTTCGGATTCTTCACGCAAGATGGCCTCGGCCCGTCGCCTGATCGCCCAGCGCCGTCCGGACCTGGAAGTCGATGGCGAAATGCATGCCGATGCAGCATTGTCCGAACGCATCCGCCTGGATGCCTATCCCGACTCCAGTCTGACCGGTCGCGCCAATCTGTTGATCATGCCGAATCTGGATACCGGCAATATCACCTACAACATGCTGAAAATGACCGGCAGCCATGGTATTGCCATGGGGCCGATCCTGCTGGGCGCTGCCAAGCCGGTCCACATCCTGACCACCAGCACAACCACAAGACGCATTGTCAATATGACAGCGCTGGCCGTCGTTGACACACTTGGGGAGTCTAAATAATGCGCTCGGACGATCTGTCAAAACTGGTGCTGCGCCTGACGCTTGGCATTCTCCTGCTCATGCACGGCATCTTCAAGGTGCAAAACGGCATCGGCGGGATTATGGGCATGGTTGCCTCTGCTGGCCTGCCCGGATGGCTGGGTTATGCCGTTTATATTGGCGAAGTGATTGCGCCGATCCTGCTGATCGTGGGCCTTTACTCGCGTATTGCCGCAGTGCTGATTGCAATCAACATGGTAGTTGCCATAGCTCTGGCCCATAGCGGCCAGCTGTTCATGGTGACTGGCAACGGCGCGCTCAGACTGGAAACACAATACTTCTTCCTATTTACCGCTGTCGCCGTCTTTTTTGCCGGTGCGGGCCGTTTCAGCATGAATAGCCCGTACAACAACTAGCAGGACACGCAAAACCTGCTGCCCGCATAAACGGCAGCGGGGCCTGGCGGCCAGCCAGCCGAATCACAATCGTGGTTCGGCTTTTTTTCGCGCGCCGACTTTTTTCATGTTTCTATTTTTACCCTCGTTCCTATTTTCCCCACATCCCGATTATTTTCACACCCCAACACTGTCAGGTATGGCCGACGCCATCAACAGCACGACCC
>JBOIGK010000201.1:0-4269 GCA_050742695.1 Advenella sp.
CGAATGCCTTTAACAGGCATTGTCTTTTAATATTTAATCAATTAGGAAAAATCATGGATTTAGAAATTTTCGACCGCATGGAGTCTGAAGTACGTGGTTACGTACGTTCATTCCCCGTCATATTCAACCAGGCCAAAGGCTCTGTGCTGACTGACGAATCAGGAAAAGAATACATCGATTTTTTCAGTGGTGCAGGTACCTTGAATTACGGGCATAACAATCCGATTCTCAAGAAAAAGCTCATTGAATATTTGAATACCGACGGCGTGGTGCATGGCTTGGATATGGCCACATCGGCAAAAAAATATTTCATGGAAACTTTTGAGCGTGTGTTGTTGATCCCGCGCAAAATGAATTACACGCTGCAGTTTACCGGCCCAACCGGCACCAATGCTGTGGAGGCGGCACTCAAACTGGCGCGCTAGGTCAAGGGGCGTTCCAATGTCGTGTCGTTTACTCATGGTTTTCATGGTGTGAGCGGCGGCTCGCTGGCCGTCACGGCTAACGAAAAGTTTCGGGATGCAGCCGGCGTCTCGCTGCATAACACCGCCTTTATGCCTTTTGACGGCTATATCGGCCCCGACGTAGACACCATCGCGTATTTCGAACGCATGCTGGAAGATCCCAGCAGCGGTCTGGACTTGCCGGCAGCTGTTATTGTAGAGACGGTCCAGGGAGAGGGCGGTGTGAATGTGGCCAGTTGGCGCTGGATTCGTGAGCTGGAAAAACTGTGCCGCAAGTTCGACATGCTGCTGATCGTGGATGATATCCAGGTCGGTTGCGGCCGTACCGGCAGCTTTTTCAGCTTTGAAGCAGCTGGCATCAAGCCTGACATTATCACGCTGTCCAAGTCGCTGTCCGGCTTTGGTCTGCCAATGTCACTTGTGTTAATGAAGCCTGAGCTGGATGTGTGGAAGCCCGGCCAACATAGCGGTACGTTCCGTGGCAATAACCTGGCCTTTGTTACAGCGGCCCAGGCGCTGGACAGCTATTGGTGCGATGACCGCTTCCAGAACGAAACGCGTCGCAAGGAACGCATTGTGCGCGACTGGCTTGAAAATATTGTGCACAGCTTTCCTGAAGCCGGCTTCAGTGTGCGTGGCCGTGGCCTGATCCAGGGACTGGTCTGCGATGACAAGCCCGAGCTGGCAAACAAAATTGCCCAGCAGGCTTTTGCACACGGGCTGGTTATTGAAACCTCGGGCGCCCAGGACGAGGTCCTGAAAATTTTGCCGGCGCTTACCATCGAGGATACGCACTTGACGCAGGGCCTGGAGCTGATTGAACGCAGCGTCGCAGAAGTGCTCAAGCAGGAAAGCAAGAAAGCTAAAGTTCTCAAATTCGGAGCGTAAAAAATATGATAGTTAGAAATGTGAAAGATGTTATTGGTACCGATCTCGAAGTTAAAACCGACACGTGGCTCAGCCGCCGCGTGTTGCTGGCCAAGGACGGCATGGGATTTTCCTTTCATGAAACCGTGATTTTTCCCGGCACGGAAACCCATATTCACTACCAGAATCACCTGGAAGCGGTGTGGTGCGTGGAAGGGGACGGCGAGGTCGAAACTATAGCCGATGGCAAGAAGTACGCACTGGGCCCGGGCGTAGTCTATGCCCTGAATGAGAATGATGAGCATTGGCTGCGCGGTGGGAAAGAGCCGTTACGTGTAATCTGCGTCTTCAATCCCCCGGTAACCGGTCTTGAAGTGCATGACGAAGACGGTGTTTATCCGGCAATGACCGAGGAAGCCGCCTGAACTGTAAACAGATAAGGAGTACAAGATGGTCGTAACCGACATTTATGAATCACGTACCAGCGGCACAGCGGCAATTATCGCCAGGCAGGAACCTGTGGTGTATGGTGACGGCAAGCTTGCCGATGCGTTGTCTGCCGAGCAGATCGCTGCCTACGAACGGGACGGGTTTTTGGTGTTGGACAGCCTGTTTAGTGAGCAGGAAGTCAAGGTGTTGATGGATGAAGTGCTAGCAATGACCAACAACAGCAAGATTGCCTCGAGCGACGAAGCGATTACCGAGCCCGGCAGCAATGCTGTCCGTTCGATTTTCAAGGTGCATGCATTGAATAAGGTGATTGATCGGCTTTCACGCGATCCTCGCCTGATTCATGTTGCACGCCAGATATTGGGTTCGGAGGTGTATCTGCATCAATCCCGAGCTAACCTTAAGCCTGGCTTCAAGGGCAAGGAGTTCTACTGGCATTCGGACTTTGAGACCTGGCATACGGAAGATGGCATGCCAAATATGCGCGCGTTGAGTTGCTCGGTATTGCTGACTGACAATAATGAATGCAACGGCCCGCTCATGGTCGTTCCGGGTTCTCATCGGCAGTTCATTTCCTGCCGGGGAGTCACGCCCGACGAGAACTACAAAAAGTCGTTAAAGGCACAGGAATATGGCGTGCCTGATCCGTTGAGCCTGGAGTTGCTGGCAGAGCAGGGCGGCATCAAAGCGATCACGGGCAAAGCCGGCTCGGTAGTGTTTTTCGATTGCAATACCATGCACGGTTCTAACGGCAATATCTCGCCATGGCCACGAGCCAACGTATTCATGGTGTATAACAGCGTTAACAATACGCTTAATGCACCGAAATACGGGCTGGCGCCGCGTCCTGAATATATCGCGACGCGGGCATTCGAAGGTGCGCTGGAGCCGCTGGATGCATTGCAGGAAGTCGCCTGATGTCCGATGCGGAACGTATTTGCTTCGGATGAGCGCGTTGCCTGTTGGACATGATTGTACCTGCATGCGCAAGCCAATATCGTTGTAGAAAGATGAGCATCTGAATGGCTCCGGTTTTTTACCGGAGCCATTTTCTATTTACCGGGTCGTTGCTGTGAAATGATGGGATAAGGCGTGCCGGCCTGAAATGGCTGTTATTTTCTGCAGATTGCATATAATCAGTCGATAGGGTGGGAATTGAGACCCACCTGGTCGATATTGGGCGATGCTTTCGTGCAGTGTGATGGAGTTTGCCTTTGTTGCAATGCAAAGATGTAGGCAACACACCACTGTGCGGTGAGGTTAAGTATGGAAATGAAGCTGGAAAATCTGGAAGCCATGACAGACGTGGAAGAAAAGGTGTTCTGGAGAATGTTTGATGTCAGGATCGTGCGTGATGATGGCGCCGCTGCGCGCGCACACCTGCAGGCCGGCCGCCCGGTTTATTATCGCGAAGACAGTACGCCGCCAGGCCTGATCATTAAGGAATTTCCTGACGGGCGACGCCAGTTCGTGCGTTTTGTCGATGGAGTCGAACAAACGGTCGGCGATACTGCAGCGGCATGAGTGCACCAAAACTCTGGGTCGTAGCCGGTCCCAATGGGGCAGGCAAAACAACGCTTACGCGTTTGCATCTGACGGGCCATCTGCCGGTTGTCAATCCGGACGATATTGCCGCGCAGCTTGATATCGAAAACTGCAATAGCGCACAGGTGCAAATGCGCGCCGGCAGGCTGGCTTTGCTGGCGCGCGACAAACTACTTGCCAGCGGGCGCAGCTTTGCAATAGAAACAACGCTTAGCGGCAACTCAGAACTTGACCTGATGCATCGCGCCCGTCTCGCGGGCTATCAGGTCATCCTGGCTTTTGTTGGCGTGGATGATGTGGGGCTGCTTATTGCGCGGGTCAAATCTCGTGTTGCCGATGGTGGTCACGCGGTTCCGCTGGAAGCGATAGAGCGGCGTTACGGGCGCAGTATGGATAACCTGGGATTTGCGCTGCAGCTTGCTGACCGGGCCTGGGTGTTCGAGAACAAGCGTAAAAGAGGGCGCCGCACTCTGCTTATCCGCGAGGCCGATCGGTTGAAATATGTCAGCAAATCATTGCCGATGTGGGCCAGACGGGCGATCCCCACCGCGCTGCGTAAACGGACCCGCCTCCTGAAGAAAAAAAATCAAGGTATGTTGTAGCCCAGTTGCTGGCTGATGCGTTGCGCCTGTTGACGAACGCAAACGGCGATGGGCCCGTTCAGCGACGTGTCAAAGCCGCCGCTGGCGCCCAGGGCGGTAAGCACTGCAGTAAGTTGTCCGGCGTAGTTAAATACCGGGGCAGCTACGGCGCTGATGCCTTTCAAGTTGGTATCCCTGACACACACACATTCAAATCGGCTTATTTCATCCTGCAATTGCGTCACCAGGGTATCAAATGGTGCGGGCGGGTCCTGAGTTTCGCCCAGGGTATCAAATTCCTGCCGGGCCAATGCGCGAACGGCGGGTTCGTCGTGCAGCCCGAGAAAGACTCTGCCGGTGGC
>JBOIGK010000202.1:0-2260 GCA_050742695.1 Advenella sp.
TCAAATAATATAGGATTGAGAATATGCGTATGAATGCACGCTTTCTTGCAGTATCTGGTTTACTGTCACTCACCCTCCTGGCAGGATGTAATGTCATGGACGAAGTCATGGGTGATACCGAGCAGGTTGACTACAAAAGTACCGTGAGAGGTGATCCGCTAAGCCTGCCGCCTGATCTGTCCGCGTCACAGATTAATCCGGCGTACAAGCCCCCAGGCGGCTATGCATCTGCCAACGAGTATAACAAGGCAGTGGCCCAGGCCAATCGCAACGCCGCATCCGGCGCGTCGGTCCTGCCAGAAACGGCCGGATTGAAAATCCAGAGTTCCGGCGCCAACCGCTGGCTGGAAGTAAGCCAGGAAGCAGGACGTGTCTATCCAAAATTGATCGATTTCTGGGTTGATTCAGGCTTTACCATCAATCGCGACAATCCTCAGGCCGGGCTGATTGAAACCGATTGGGCCGAAAATCGTGCAAAAATTCCGGGCAACCTGCTTAATCGTGCATTGGGCGCCATCATCAATATGGTTGAAGACAGCGGCGAGCGCGAACGTTTCCGTACGCGTCTGGAGCGCTCCAATGGCAAAACGCTCGTATTCATCAGTCACGAACGCATGGTCGAAACACCCATGGACCGCGACGGTACATCATTCAAATGGCTGCCTGCCAAGGAAGATCCGGGTCTGAACGCCGCGATGCTCTCGCGCCTGATGGTTTTCCTGGGGGCGACCAAACAGCAGGCTGAAGCACAAGTGCGTCAAACTGCTGCAGCGGCTGCCGCGCCAACCCATCCGGTCGTGATGGCCGACGTTGCCGCCTTGCCACTGCAAGTGGGGCAAAGCCAGGCTTATACTCAGGTGGGCGCTGCGATCAATTCTGCCGGTTTCACGGTGGATAATCGTGACCCGCAAGCCGGCACCTATACCGTCCGTTACCTGGATACCGATACCGGCGAGAAGCGCCAGTCATCCAACTTTATTAGCCGGCTGTGGGGCGACAAAGGCAATCTGACGCCGTTGCCTTACACGATTGCAGTTACTTCCGAAGCCAACCAGTCTGTTGTGACTGTACGCAACGAACAGGGACAGGCGGACAACAGCGCTACCGCGCGTCGCATTCTGACGGTACTGGCCGAGAGAATGTAAGCTGACCGCTATCCTGGATAGTGTTTTGAAGTTCACAAGACCCGGCAAGCCATTGCCGGGTTTTTTTCTGCGCGGCTATTGCGCGATGACCCAGCCATCATCCAGCCATTCCTGCAACAGCGTGAGCGTTGCAGCATTGGCTTTTTTCAGGTCCGCATTGGTCATTACGCGCGTGTCAGCGAATTTTTTAAGCGTGGCGTTGGTTTTCAATTCCAGCGCTTCGCCGTTGATGAACAGGTCTGCGCCCCGATAGATCATGCGGCTGCGGCGATCCAGCACCAGGCTGCCATTGCCGTCGATCACCTCTTCAAGATCCACCATCTCCTGGGCAATCGGAAATACGGCCAGGCTATTGGGTTCGGTCAGCCAGCAACCCAGAAAGCGTGCCGCCATGCGCTCAGTGAACGTAATTTTCTGCACGGCAGCCAGGGCGCTGTCAATCAGTTCATCAGGCAGGGCGGCAGGTTCTGTGGTGGCTGCCAGGCGTTTGTCCTGGAATATACCCGATAGGTCTGGCCCTGGTAATGCTGGCGTAGAGTAGGGACCAAAGCCCAGTCCGTTACGCGCGCTCAGTTGGTCGGCCGCAACCTCCAGCAGCCCCCGTGCAAGAACGGCCAGGGACGGGGCACGAAAACCGATAGAAACGGTAATGCACTCGTCTGACTCTGAGATGCCGTCGTGCGCAATATGCGGCGGCAGATAAAGCATATCGCCGGGCTCCAGTACAAATTCTTCTTCAGGTTCGAAATGCTGCAGAATTTTGCAGGCAATATCGGGAACCAGCGACAGGTCTTTCTGCTGGCTGATGCGCCAGCGTCGCTGTCCGCGGCCCTGCAGCAGGAAAACGTCGTAGCTGTCAAAATGCGGGCCAACACCACCGTTGCGGGATGCCAGGCTGATCATGATATCGTCCAGTCTGGCATCGGGAATAAAACGGAACTGCTGCATCAGCGCTGCGGTTGCATCTTCATGCAGGTCCACGCTTTGTACCAGCAAAGACCAGTTGGGTTCGGCCACCTTGGGAAAGCGTGCGAACGGACCATTTTCCATATTCCATTGGTCATTTTCCTGCCAGATCAGGCGTGATTCGACATCATCGCGTTTTGCCAGTTTCT
>JBOIGK010000203.1:0-4945 GCA_050742695.1 Advenella sp.
AATACTATCAATGGGTGTATCGGTACGTACCGCTGCCAGCAACGCTCCTTGAGAGATCCCGCTGATAGGGGTAAAGTCTTTGACGAAGTCATAAGGCAGGGATTTGTAAAGGCTTTGATTGGCCGCGTGGGTAGAGTTCGTACCAATCAACACCGTATAGCCATCGGGCGCTGCTTTGGCGACATAATCGGCCGCGATAATACCGTTAGCACCAGGCTTGGGCTCGACCACCACGGGCTGGCTCGTTTGGCGGGAAATTTCATCAGCCAGGATGCGCGCGGTGGCTTCCGGAAATCCAGTACAGCATGCGATAAATCGAATGGGTTTGTCAGGAAAGCCGGCTGCCACTGTTTTCTCGGCTATGAATCCTATCGACGCAATCCCCACGATGGCCAAAGTACGAAAAATCATAGAACCCTCTTGCAAATGTGTGACAACGATCTGCGTTGCGGTGAATCTATTATTCTCGCCAAGACCACGACAGGCAATAGCGCACCAGGCTGTATATGGGTATAAAATTCACAATGTGAACTAATGTTGAATTCAAACTTCAAGAGGGATCGACGCATGAATAAACTCAAGCGACGCGGCACGCAGAGTATTGAACGCGCGGTCATCATCCTGCGGGAGATCGCTACGCGAAATCGCTTCGGATGGGGATTGTGGGATATAGCAGAGCGTTGTGAACTTGATCGAAGTACGACACATCGTATCCTTGCCTGCCTTGTCCAGGAAGGCCTGCTTCAGCAACGCGAAGAGGACCGTCACTATCTGCCGGGCCCGCTACTTTTCGAACTGGGCGTATCTACACCCGCTTACGCAGAACTGCAGGTTACTTGTCAGAAACACCTCGATATCATCGCCAGACATTTCGGTAGCCTGGCTCTACTCAATTTTCGCAGCAATGCCGATTTCGTTTGCGCAGCGCGCTCGGGCGAATCCGTATATCGAGGTACCGCCATGGAAGTGGGCACGCGCAAGCCGCTGATCTCCTCTGCGGGTGGTGTTGCCATTTTGATTGCGCTGCTCCCGGCTGAAGCGCAAGCGATCATGGCACAGAACAGGAAGCGCCTGGCGCAGTTGGGACCCGCGCACCTGCGTTCACTGGACAAAATGATTCGGCGCTCGCTGCGTCTCGGTTTTTCGTTCAATCAAAGCGAGACTGCACGCGGCGTACATGCTTTCGGGATTCCCATTCGGGATGCGCTGGGAGAGGTGTTTGCCTCAATCACGCTGGCGGCGTCCGCCAACGATTTTCCAGCGTCGAGGGCCCGGGAAGTCGTTGACTTTCTCTCCATTCAGGCTGGCAGTATTGAGCAGGAGGCTCAAAGACTGTTGCCGCACGGCGTCTACAGAATGCGTTGCCAGTAGACAGGGGCCTATGCCCTGATTCCATCAACGCATTAATAAATGTGCTTTGGCTGGCAATCTGGCAAAACGCATCGTGCCCTGCTTGACGATTGCGCCGAGATGCCGTGATTGTTTGATCTATTTTAGACAAAAAGTAAAAAGAATCAAAGTCAGGCAAAACAACGACTGTCTGTTAACAAAGCAAAACTTGGCCCGCCAGCGTGGCCTTTAACATTCCGTGCGACACAAGGAGATTCAGCGATTCACATCCACTACCACGCGGCCGCGTACCTTTCCAGCTAATAATTCACTGGCCAATGCAAGTGTCTGCTCCAGCGATACGATTTTCTGGCCAATCACCGCAAGTTTGGCTGGATCAAGATCGCGAGCAATCGAATCCCAGGCAGACTGGCGACGTTCGCGAGGACAATAGACACTGTCAATGCCCGCCAGGGTAATACCACGTAAAATAAACGGTGCTACCGTGGCCGGAAAATCCATTCCTTGCGCCAAGCCGCAAGCGGCGACGATACCACCATATCGTGTTCCCGCGCAGACATTGGCCAGCGTATGGCTGCCCACACTATCGACAGCGCCCGCCCAGCGCTCCTTGGCCAGCGGTTTGCCGGGCGCGCTCAGTGCATTGCGATCAATAATGTCCGCTGCGCCCAGACGCTTAAGGTAATCCAGCTCTTCGGGCCGGCCGGTAGATGCCACGACACGGTAGCCGAGTGTACTGAGTAACGCGATCGCCACACTGCCGACACCGCCCGCTGCACCCGTAACCAGGATGTCACCGTCGCCGGCCTCAAGGCCATGTTTTTGCAGCGCCATAACGCAAAGCATGGCGGTGTAGCCGGCCGTGCCGATAGCCATTGCCTGCTCGGATGTAATGGCATCCGGCCGCCGTATCAGCCACTCGCCTTGCACTTTCGCCTTCTGTGCCATCCCCCCCCAATGCGTCTCGCCCACGCCCCATCCATTCATAATGACGGTATCGCCTGCCTTGAATTCGGGATGCCTGCTTTCCCGTACAGTGCCGGACAGATCTATGCCCGGAATCATAGGAAATTGACGAACAACTGGTCCCTTACCGGTAATGGCCAGGGCGTCCTTGTAATTTAACGTGGAATGCTGAACGTCGATCAGGACGTCCCCTTCGGGCAGTTGTGCTGTGTCCAGTTGGGTCTGCACGGTTCGATACCCCTTTTCGTCCTTCTCTATTACCAATGCGTTAAACATTTTCGCTCCTGTGATATTACGATTCAATTTTGTGCCGTCTACCGCCGCCGCACGCAGTATTAAGCTTGTGGCCATGCTGCGAAATATTAGTCAACTGTCAAAGCGGCTTGGCGCACGCCATTTCCCCAGCGTTCGTATTCTGCCGCCATGAACCGGCGAAACTCCGGCGTTGGCATAGTGCGTGGCACGGCGCCTAACGCGGCGTACTTGCTGCGCACCACTTCCGACTGGATTACCTTCATTGCCGCTTTGTTCAGCCTGGCCACACGATCCGGCGGCACTCCCTTAGGCATCATCAGGCCAAGCCACGCGCTGAGTCTGAAGTCCTTTACTCCCAGCTCGGCAATGGTCGGAACATCCGGAAAGGCCGGCAATCTTTCAGAATAAGTCGTCGCCAGAAGCCGTAAATTGCCAGCGCGTATCTGTGTCTGGGTGACGGCTACGGTATCGATGGCTGCCTGAACTCCGCCGCCGACCACGTCTGCAATCGAGCGAGCACTGCCCGAATAGGGTATATGCGCGATTTCCATCCCTGTATGCCGCTTGAGCTCTTCCATTCCCAGATGCGAGAGTGTTCCGTTACCTGAAGACGCATAGTTCAGTTCACCCGGGTGGTCTTTGACATAATTGACCAGTTCCTGATACGAATGCGCAGGCACCTTGGGATTGACGACCAACAGCATGGGAAGATCCGCCACCAACGCTACGGGCTCGAAATCACTAAGCGTCGCATAGCCCACATTTTTATAAAGATGAGGATTGACCACCAGAGAAGCCAGCGCTGCCAGTACCATGGTGCGACCATCCGGCTCGCTGCGCTTGAGCGCCGCCAGGGCCACGCTGCCACCTTGGCCTGGTCGATTTTCCACGATGAAATTTTCCTGCAGTTCGCGTGACAGCTCCTGTGCAAGCAGGCGTGCAACTTGGTCTGTCGCCTGCCCTGGAGGAAACCCAACAATAATCTTATTTACCTTATCGCTTTGCGCCTGGGCGATTGAAGTGGCCACCGCCATCACCAGGCAAAAAATCAGCTTTTTCATCAATAGTCTCCTTCATTTGTTGTAGACCTGATCTCGTTCTCCTGCCGTCTATATCACGCCCTGATGGCGCATTTCTTCAATTTCCTGATCGTTAAAGCCTAACGAGGCATAAACAGCCTCGTTATCCTGGCCGATACCAGGCCCCGTGCTGTGAACCCTCCCTGGCGTTTCGGAAAATCGCGGCACGACACATTGCATACGTACCGGCCCCAGTTCGTCGTCGTCCACAGTAACAATGGCTTCGCGTGCTTGAAAATGCGGATCAGCCATGACATCCGACGCATCGTAAATGGGTGAAAAACCGACATGCGCACGCTCCAGCCGTTGCTGCAGGTCCTGAAGTGTCAGACTGGCGATGCGCTCGGAAAGCATGCCATCCAACACTTCTCGATGAATTACACGCGTGGGATTGTCCACAAAGCGGGGATCCGTCAACAAAGTTGACAGATCCAGGGCATGGCATAGCCGTTCGTAAATGCTTTGGGTGGATGCCGCAATGGACGCCCATTTACCATCCTGAGTGCGATAGATGTTGCCGGGAGCCGCATACTGACTCAAATTGCCCGAACCGACCCGCGTTGCTCCCAACTGGTCATATTCGATGGCGAGAAAATCCAGGGTCCGCAACATGGCTTCGGTAACAGAGACATCAATTTCCTGACCGCTGCTCTGTGGCTGCGCGCGCAAGCGACTGAGTTCAGCCAGGATGCCGATCGCGCCGAACAGGCCACCGACCGCATCCGAGACGGGATAACCCAAATGCAATGGACTGCCCCCCTCTTCGCCGCACATGCGGGTAAAGCCACTCATTGATTCGAAGACGCGCGCAAAACCGGGACGGTTGCGATAAGGACCTGTCTGCCCAAAGCCTGTTACACGCAAGATGATGAGACGTCGGTTAATACCGTGCATCCATTCCTTGGTAATACCCCAACGGTCCAGGGTATCAGGCCGAAAGTTCTCGACGATCACGTCCAATTCTGGCAAAAGTCGTTCCAGCACGGTTTTCGCGCCCGCCTTGCGCAGATCAAGCGTTATACCGCGCTTGTTGCGATTCGTCACTTTCCACCAAAGGGGAACGCCATTCTTGTGCGGTGCCAAATCGCGCAGGCCGTCGCCTTTGCCAGGCAATTCCACTTTAAGGACTTGTGCCCCCAAGTCTGCCAGCAACGTCGACGCATAAGGCCCTGCTATAACCGTCGACAAATCAAGAATACGTAAACCATGCAGTGGGCCGTGAGCGTTGTCAGAAGTCAAAATTCTTGTTCCCATGAAGTTGTAATCCGTAGACGATTCTAGGGCCTTTCATATAT